>JBOHMK010000253.1:0-2200 GCA_050730115.1 Acetobacteraceae bacterium | reverse complement strand
CTTTATGACGGCTCCTGGGCCGAATGGGGCGGCCGCCCCGACACCCCGATCGAACGCTGAGGTCCGCAATGCCAGACGATACCGCCCGCCGTCCCCCGCAGGGCTTCC
This sequence comes from Acetobacteraceae bacterium, assembly GCA_050730115.1. Classification (GTDB taxonomy): domain Bacteria; phylum Pseudomonadota; class Alphaproteobacteria; order Acetobacterales; family Acetobacteraceae; genus JAKAWQ01. The sequence goes on along the minus strand of JBOHMK010000253.1, from coordinate 2,092 downwards.
ACACACGCCTCTCGCATGCGGGCCGCGCCGGCAGCCGCACCCATGGGTTCGTCAACCCGCCGGTCGTCCGCGGATCGACCGTCCTCTACCCGACCTGTGCCGACCGCGTCGCCCTCGGCAAGCGCCGGCTCGATCAGGTGGTCGTCTACGGCACGCACGGCACACCCACGCATTTCGTGCTCGAAGACATGATCGCCGAGATCGAGGGTGGCACACGTTGTCAGATCGTCTCGACAGGGCTCGCCGCGATCACCACGCCGCTGCTCGCATTTCTCAATGCCGGCGAGCACTGCCTGATGCCGGATTCGGTCTATGGCCCGGCACGCACCTTCGCCAACGGCATGCTTTCCCGGATGGGTGTCGAGACGACCTTTTACCCGCCCACGATTGCCGTCGACGCGCTGGCACGCATGGTGCGGCCGAATACCCGTGTGCTCTACCTTGAAAGTCCCGGCAGCCACACCTTCGAGGTGCAGGACGTGCCGGCGCTGGCGGCCTTCGGGCACAAAAGCGGCCTCAAGGTGATGATGGACAACACCTGGGGCTTCCACTTCTTCCAGCCGTTCAGCCATGGCGTCGAGGTCTCGATCCAGGCGCTGACGAAATATGCTCTCGGCCATTCGGATGCCGTGCTCGGCGCCGTCACCACCGCCTGCGACGGGGACTGGCAGCGTCTGCGCACGGCAAGCCTCGAACTCGGCCAGTACGCGAGCCCGGATGATTGCTGGCTGGCGATCCGCGGGCTGCGGACGCTCGGCGTGCGGCTCGATCGGCAAATGCAATCGGGCCTGACCGTGGCGCGCTGGCTTGCCACCCGGCCGGAGGTGCTTTCCGTGGTGCATCCCGCCCTTGCCGATTCGCCTGGACACGCCCTCTGGAAGCGGGATTTCTCGGGCGCACCGAGCCTGTTCGGCGTTGTCTTCCAGCCGCGCTTCAGCCCTGAGGCGACGCAGGCGATGGTCGACAGCCTCGATCTTTTCGGCATCGGCGCGTCGTGGGGCGGCTACGAAAGTCTGGCGCTGCCCACTACCGGCTTCGTCACCCGTACCGCCGAGCAGAAGAATTTCGGCGGTCCGATGATCCGCCTGCATATCGGGCTCGAAGATCCGACCGACCTGATCGCCGATCTCGAGCGCGGGCTTGCCGTGCTCGCCGCCCATGCCGGCTGATCTGCCGCCGGAGCTTGCGACAGCGCTGCGCTTCGATCGCTCGGGCCTCATTCCGGCCATCGCCCAGGACGCTGCCAGCGGCGAGGTGCTGATGCTCGCCTGGATGAACGACGATGCGATCGCCGCTACGCTGGCGACCGGCTTCGCCACCTACTGGAGCCGGAGCCGCGAGCAACTCTGGCGGAAGGGCGAGACCTCCGGGCATACGCAGCGGCTGATCGAGTTGCGGCTCGATTGCGACGGCGATGCCGTCCTGCTGATCGTCGAGCAGACCGGTCCGGCCTGCCACACGGGGCGGCGGGTCTGCTTCTTCCGTGCGGTCCGGAACGGTGCGCTGGCGGAGATCGGATGAGCGGGTGCGGCCCGCTATTTCAGCGCGGCAACGCCGGCCCCGGCGACGACACCATCCTGTGGCGAGGTGCCACCACTCGCTCCGATCGCCCCGATCAGCTTGCCGTCCAGGATCAGCGGCAGGCCGCCCTCGGAGGCGACCACGCCCCGGAGCGTCATCAGGTAAGGGAATCCCTTGTCAACGGCACCCTGGAACAGTTTCGTCGAACGCCGGTAGCGCGCCGCAGCCCGCGCCTTATCCTGGGCGATATCGACCGACGCGATCTGCGTGCCGTCCATCCGCACGAAATATACCAGCTCTCCGGACGGATCGACGATGGCAATCGCCTCCTTCCAGTTGAGTTCGGCCGCCCGTGCCATCGCGGCTGCCGCCACCTTTTCGGCCAGTGCGAGCGAAATCGGTACGCCATAGGGGATGTCGAACGGCATCACCGCCGCGACGCCTGGCGGCAGCGCCTGCGCCGCCGCGGGCCGGAAAGCGGTGGGAGCGAGCAGCAGGGTGCCTGCCGTCATCGCCGCAAGAATCCATGTTCGCATGGGCGAGTCCTCCATGGTGATGGTTTGCTCCGCGA
>JBOHMK010000252.1:0-17089 GCA_050730115.1 Acetobacteraceae bacterium | reverse complement strand
GGCGCGGGCCTCTCGGGCATGGTGGAGGGCTCTCGGGTCCTCGTCGGCAGCGAGGGCCTGCTGGCGGCGGCCGGGCTCACCACTCCGAGCGAGGGTGCCGTCGCACGGATGGCGAATGCGGCCGCAGCGGCGGCGTGGGTCGCGCTCGACCGGCGCATCGCGGGCGCAGTGCTGCTCAGTGATCCGATCCGGCCGGAGGCGCCGCGCGCGCTCCGCGCGCTGCGTGCCGCCGGCCTGACGCGCCTCGTGATGGCGAGCGGTGATCGTCGTGCGGCGGCGGAGGAGATCGGCGCCCGGCTCGGCTTCGATGCCGTTCACGCCGAGCTCACTCCGGCCGACAAGATCGCGCTGGTGCGCGCCGAGCGCACTAGGGGTCCGACGCTGATGATCGGCGATGGCATCAACGATGCCCCGGCGCTTGCCGCAGCCGACGTCGGCATCGCGATGGGAGCGCGCGGCGCCGCGGCGGCCTCGGAGGCGGCGGGGGCGGTGCTGATGGTGGACCGGCTGGACCGCGTCGCCGAGGCGGTGGTGATCGCCGGGCGCACGCGCGCGATCGCCCTGCAATCCATCACCGCTGGCATGGGCCTTTCCGTGCTTGCCATGGGTGCCGCTTCGTTCGGCTACCTGCCGCCCGTGGCCGGCGCCTTACTGCAGGAAGCAATCGATGTGGCCGTGATCCTGAACGCCTTGCGGGCCCTGGGCGGCGCCGCGGCATCGCCCCCGATCGAGGACCGCGCGGCCGTGCACCGGCTGGTCTCCGAGCACCAGCGGCTGCGCGCCCTGATCGAGAGGATGCGCCAGACGGCGGAGCGCATGCGCGCGCCGGATGCCCTGGTGGCGGACGATCTGCGCGCGATCAATGCCGAGCTGACCAAGCTTTTGCTGCCGCACCAGACAGCCGAAGAGCACGACCTGTTCCCTTCCCTTGCCAAGCGGTTGGGCGGGCGGGACCCTTTGGGAACGATGAGCACGATGCACGAGGAGATCGCCGAGGAGGCGCGGCGCTTCGGTCGGCTCGTCGAAGGCATGGCGGGCGGGGCAGTCTCGGAGAGCGAGAGAGACGAGGTGCGGCGCCTGCTCCACGTGCTCGATGCGCTGATCGCGCTCCATCTCACGGCTGAAGAGGAGCTTCTGTCTCAGGTCGAGGATCTGCCGATTTCTGCTTGAGTTTCCGGCAGCTATGGTGGCGCGGCGGGCAGCGGAGAATGCACCATCATCCGGCCGTAGACGATCGCGAACAGCGAAAAGGCACCGATCCAGAGAGCGCCTGAGACGAGCAGCAGGGGCATCGCCGCCACGACCGTCCAGGCGGCGGCGAGGCGTGCGAGTGCCGCGGCGGTGATCAGCAGGTAGATCGCAACGGTAGGGCGGTCCGCCACCAGCGCCCGCCCGGTATGGCCGCGCGTGGCACGCGTCATCACGGCGAGGATCATGGTCGCGATCGCCCCGACGGTCAGTGCATGGATCGCCGCCGAAAGCGGAACGAAAGCTCCGGCCATCGAGAAGCCAAGCAGCGCAGCACCGACTGCAAGCCAGGCATAACCGACATGGAGGATCAGCAACAGCGGCTCGGAGAGCGTCGCGGCCCCGCACCAGCGCGCGAGCCGCCAGAAATTGAGCGCACCTGCAAGGATGAGCAGATATCCGACTGCGCCGAGGCCCGGGAACAGCGCCCAGGCGAGCAGCCCGGCGTGCAGAAAGCCGAGTGCTGCGCGATCCACGCGGTTGCGGACGGCGGGCAGCGCCGGCTGACCGCGGAGCGTCAGCCAGTTGCGCGTGAAGGCCGGCACGATGCGCCCGCCGATGGCTGAGATCAGCACCAGGGCAGCGATCAGTCCAAGGCGCCAGCCGAGCCCGGCCGGAACAGCGATGCCGGCCGCCTCGAGGTGCATCAGCAGATTCGCCACTGCGAACAGGCCGAGTGGCCCCACAACCGGCAGATTGCGCCAATTGCGCGCGGCCAGAAGCTCCTTTGCCGCGACCATGCCGAGCGCCACCACGAATGCGAGATCGGCTGCGGTAGCGAGCCAGGCCGGCAGCAGGCGCGAGCCGAGACAAACGATGCGGCCGAGTGCCCAGAGACCGAGCAACAGTGTGAGCCATCCGCCGGCAACGGGTGTCCGGCCGGTCCAATTCGGGATCGCGGTCAGCAGGAATCCGCCGACGGTTGCGAGCACGAACCCGAACAGCATCTCGTGGATGTGCCAGGCGAGTGGATCGAAGCGGCTCGAGAGGCCGAGCCAACCGTTCAGCATCGCGAGCCAGAGCGCGAGAGCAATCGCCGCCCAGCCCGCGGAGGCGAGAAAGAAAGGGCGAAACCCCATGCTGAGGAACACCGGGCGGCGCGCCCGCACGTGGCCGGCGACGGCGACGCTCATGCCGCCGCCCCGTTCCTCAGCCAGCGGATGAAGATCGGAACCATTCCCGTTCTGCCGTCCGGAAGAGATGCCGTCCATAGGTGCTATGGGCATGGCATGTTATGGGCATGTCGGGGTGAGTGGCAATTTCGCGCCTCTTGCAGTGCCCCGTGACCGGCGCCGGGCCCGCCGTTATCCTGTTCAAGGCGGCGCCCGGCGTGGCTTGGCGGATCGCCGCGGAGGGATAATCCCGATTGCCTGGTCGCCGCTCCGCTAAGGGTTCCGGAATGCCCCCGGAAGAGATGCGTCTTCGCTTGGCCGCGATCGTCGAATCGACGGATGACGCGATCGTCGGCAAGGATCTGAACGGGATCGTCACCTCCTGGAACCGGGCCGCGGAGTCGATGTTCGGCTACGCGGCGAGCGAGATCATCGGCCGGCCGATCACTCTCATCATCCCATCCGAGCGGGTGGCGGAGGAAGCGGAGATCCTCGACCGTATCCGGAGCGGCGAAAGAATCGTTCATTTCGAGACCGAGCGGCAGCGCAAGGACGGCCGGCTCATCCCGGTATCCGTGACCATCTCGCCGATCCGCGACCATCAGGGCAAGATCATGGGCGTCTCCAAGATCGCCCGTGACCAGAGCGAAGCAGTGCGGGCCCGGCAGGAGGTGGAGCGCCGCGAGGCGATGCTCCGCTCGATCCTCGCGACCGTGCCCGACGCCATGATCGTCATCGATGAGCAGGGCGTGATTCACTCCTTCAGCGCGACCGCCGAGCTTCTGTTCGGCTTCAGCTTCGAGGAAGTCCGGGGGCGCAACGTCAAGATCCTGATGCCGCCGCCCTATCGCGAGGCGCACGACAGCTACATCGCACGCTATCTTGCAACCGGCGAGAAGCGGATCATAGGCAGGCGCCGGATCGTCGTCGGACGACGCAAGAACGGCAGCACCTTCCCGATGGAGTTGGTGGTGGGCGAGGTGAAGCTCTCGGGTGCGAGGCTGTTCACCGGCTTCGCACGCGACGTCACCGGTCGAGAGGCCCGGGAGCGGCGGCTGGCGGAGCTGCAGGCCGAGCTCGTGCACGTTTCGCGGCTCAGCGAACTCGGGCAGATGGCCTCGGCGCTCGCTCATGAAGTCAGCCAGCCACTGGCGGCGATGGCGAATTACCGCGGCGCGGTCCGCCGGCTGCTCGCCGCTGGCAAGATCGAAGAGACGCAAGAGGCTGTGGAACGGATCACCGAGCAGGCGGAGCGTGCCCGGCAGATCATTCGGCGGCTGCGTGATCTCGTGCGCAAGGGCAAGACGGAGCGAAGACGCGAAGACCTTGCGAACTGCATCGGGGAGGCGAGCGCGCTTGCCCTGATTGGCACTGGCGACGGGTTGAAGCTCGACATCCGGGTCGGGGAGGATGCGGCGGAAGCCATGATCGACAGAATCCAGATTCAGCAGGTCCTCCTCAACCTGATAAGGAATGCCGCCGAGGCGATGGCGTCATGCCCGCGGCGAGAGCTTTCGATCAGCACGGCGCGCGCCGGGGAGATGGTGGAGATTCGCGTCGCCGATACCGGGCCGGGGCTCGCGCCATCGGTGCGCGCGCGATTGTTCCAGTCATTCGTCACCACCAAGCCGCACGGGCTCGGGGTTGGTCTTTCCGTCTGCCGCACGATCGTCGAGGCCCATGGCGGCAGGCTCGGCGCCGAAGTTGCGCCCGGTGGTGGCACCGTCTTCTCCCTCACCCTGCCGCGTGCCAACTGATCTCAATCAACCCGCGGCGAGCGGAATGGTTGTAGGCGCTGATCCGATCAGGGACTGATCGGTCGGGTTGCAGAGGTGCACGGAAGCTTGACCTCGGAAGAAAGGACAGAGGAACGCACGCGGCCGGTTGCAGTCGTCGACGACGACGCGGCCGTACTCGACTCCCTGAAAGTGCTGCTGGAAACGACGGGGCACCGGGTCGCCGTCTATGCATCGGCTGCGGCGTTTCTCGATGATGGCGGAACAGAGCCCGCCTGTTTGATCCTCGATCACCATATGCCAGAGATGACAGGCCTCGAGCTCGCGGCGCGTCTGCGCAAAGCAGGCGTTTCCGTGCCGGTCTTGCTCATCACCGGCGTGCACTCACTCACCATCGCCGCGCGCGCCGCAGAACTCGGCATCGAGAGAGTGCTCGAGAAGCCGCTGGATGAAGGTGATCTGCTCAGCTTCGTCACGGCACATTATTGAGAGGCGGATGTCCGCTACACAGAGTTCGTGAAACGGCGCATTGCCAACGCTCCGCACTGCCTCATCGTCGCCCCCCGCGGCGTCATGTATGGACGGCCCTTGTTGGCAAGCAGCGAATTGGCGGCTTCAGCGGCGCGACCGCTTTGCTCCGGATCGGGAGCTGTGGAAGTGCAGCAGGAGATCGAGGCGGTGCGCGATCGCCTGGATGGCAATCTTCGCAACACCTCGCTCGCGCTCTATCGATCGATAACTCCGCTCACGGCTGCCTCAACCTGATGCGGCCACGAGTTCCGTGCGTGCGGGGTTCCGGTCGTTCTTCCCGAGTTTACCCTGGACCTCGGCCATCGTCGCGAGCGCGCATTGGTTGAGCAGGTCGAATGCCTCGCGCTGGCTGTTCTGAATGAGTTCGTTCACTTCGCGGATATTTGCAACTGCCTGCTCGCAACCGCGGCGCGACAGCTCCGCGCACTGCGCTGCTCGTTCCATGGGCGTTCCGGCGGACGTCAGCCGGCGCATTGCCTCCGAAAGTTCCGTCATGCCCTGCTCCATCATCGCGAGTTCGCAGCGCGCCACACGTTCCGCACCCTGCATGCCGACGCGGGCAGCCGCAGAGAGCGCCTCCATATGGCGGCGCCAGGCGGCAGAGAGCGCAGCAAGATCGAACATGTCGGGCAGTCCGGCCCCGCCGAGTGCCAGCGCGAACTGGTCCATCATTGCGAAGCCCGCGTCCGCACCCGTCCCGGGCGCATCTGCATACCGGTTTGGCACGGCATCGCCGGCCTCCGATCGAGCCTTGCGGCCGGCTCCCTCGCCGCGCGCACCCTGGTCCGTGGTCTTTCTGCTGTCGATCGTCGCATTGCCGTTCATCGTTTGAATCTCCTCCTCCTGCCGTCCCGGCCTCGGCGGCCGCGACTCCATCCTGTTGTGGTTCGGCACCATCGGCCGCCTCGCCCAAGGCGCATTGATCCAGATCAAGCGGACGTGAAGACGGGCTGAGGCTCAGGCTGCGACCAAACTGCGCGCGGCTGGGGGCGGCCGGCGCGGCTGCGGTTCAAGCCGGCGGTCAGGCCTGGGAAGCGGGCGCTCCGGGCCGAATTCCGGGAAAGCCGCGCCAGGCGCGCCACGGCCGGCTCCAGCCGACGGCACCGATGCCGATCAGGGCCGGCATTTTCGTCGCAGCGGCCATGCGCCCACGATACCGGGCCCCAAGCCTCCGCCGCGACCGGAGAGGCCGCGGCGCTCAGGCCGCGACGGAAGTGCCCGTGGCAGCACGAAGACGCGGCAGCACTTTCTCGGCGAACAGGGTGAGCGAGCGGCGCTCGCGCGCCGCGTTGACCCCGGACCAGTCGAGGGCGGCAAGCAGCAGCGTACCGAACGGACCGATCCGCTCCCGCAAGGCGATGAGCTTTTCCGCAACCGTTTTCGGGCTGCCGAAGATCACCATTTCCTCGATCAGGTGCGTCGGCGTGACATCGGCATCGGGCATCGCCGGGTCCGGCTTCATGCCGGCGCCGAGCCCGCGCGAGTAGAGAAGCTGCCAGAGATACTTGAAATAGTACCAGCTTGCCCCTTCGGGATCGAAGGCATAGGCGCGCGCCTCGGAATCCGAATCCGCAATGATGACGTTACGTGCAACCCGCCAGGCCGACGGATCGGGCGGGCGACCGGCTTCGGCTGAGCCTTCACAAAATTTCGGCCAATGGGTGATGAGGCTCCAGGCCGGAATAAAATTGGCGCTGACGGCGAGCCAGTTTCTGAGCGCCGCGGCCTTGATCGCCAGCGAATGCGGGCTCACCACCGAGAGCGCAATCGGCGGATGCGGCTTCTGGAACGGCTTCTGAAAGAAGCCGACACCGTATTCCGGCAATACCGACTCTTCGAGGCGAATCTGCCAGTGCCGGCCCTCGAGCCGGTACGGCGGCTTGCCGGACCAGAGCGCGAGTATCATGTCGATCGCCTCCTGCATCCGCTCGCCGCGCAGCTTCGGATCCGGATGACCGAACAGCTCGGCATCGCTCGCGAGGCCGCCGGCGCCGATCCCAAGAATGAATCGTCCGCGGCTCATGTGATCGAACTGTGCGACTTCCGCGGCGACGATCGCCGGGTGATGATACCCGAGACCGATCACGCCGGTTGCGAAACGGATCCGCTTGGTGCGCGGCAACAGCGAGGCGAGGAACATCAAGGGCGAGGCGAGCGGTTCGGAGGCCGCAGAGAAATGCTCGCCTACCCAGGCCTCGTCGAGGCCGAGCTGATCGGCGAGCACGATCTTGTCGGCATCCTCGGCCGCGGTCTCGGCGAGCGGCCGGTGCGGCGGATGCAGCGGCATCATGAAAATTCCTGAACGCATCGCAATCCTCCCGGGTGCCGCGGCGCTTGTATGCCATGGCTGAACGGCCCTGCACCCTTCGCAATCAACCCCGGCAATCTCACCTTCGAACGTCGGCCCGGCGAGATGATCGGAGACCGCGGCCGATCGGGGAGGCTCTCCGGCTTATTGCGCCGGTTGTTCGTTTGCCTTGACGTGATTGTAAATCGCCCCGCCGACCAGGCCCACGCCGGCGCCGATGGCCGTGCCGAGAGCGGCATTGCCGGCCAGCGCCCCAATGACCGCACCGCCCGTGGCGCCGACGAGGGTGCCTCCGGCGAGGTTCTTTTGGGACTGAGTCATGCTCTCACATCCGGCGAGGCTGAGGAGAACGACGGCGGCGATGCACATGCGTTTCATCGGATGGACTCCTCGCGGGTCATTTGCCGGGTGGACAGGGGAACTGCACTTTCAGGAACGTTGCCAGACCATCTTCGGCCGGCAAGGCCAGGCGCCCCGGCTCGGCATTCGCCCAGCGGACGAATGAGGCAATGCCGGCACTTCGGGTCGGCCCCTGAGCGGGGAGGCAGAACATCGCCGGCCGCGGCGCTTCGGCCGCCATCACTTTTTGCAGAACGCGCACCACACCGACGGTGAATCCCTCACAAAAATTCCTCGCCGCCGTTGCCAACGGGTCAGATTCGCCGGCCGAGCAGAGGGCCGTCAGATCGCCGGTGTTGCGGAGCAGGAAATTGTCTCGACTGACCGCGGCCTGGGCGTGGGGTAGCAAAAAAACCACCGCCAACAGGATGCCGAAGATGGAAATCCTCAGTCGCATAGCGTCCCTCCTGCCACCGCGATCAGTTCTGGAGCGAAGCATCTTAGGGTACGCTTCCTCCGCAGACAAACGGAATTCCACGCGTCGGAGAGGACTACGGTGACGGCCTCGTCCATCGGGCAGGACGGATTGAGTGCCGGAGAAGCGGAACTCAGAGCCGCTCGCTGAGCCCGATCGCGACCCTGCAGCCAGCCTTGATCGCCGCCGACAGCAGCCGGTAGCCGGGCGCGCGCTCCGCTTCGTTGGCCAATCCGAGATCCCGATGCTCCAGTTCCTCGGCCCGGCAACGAGTAATCAAACCGGAGACCTCGGCGTCGGTTTCGGCAAGCGCAGCCTGCTGGCCGGCATAATGGGCGTCGATTGCTTCCTCGACCGCGACCGTTGCCGCCATCGCCGCCCGCTCGCCCATCATCGCCGTCGCCGCGCCGAGCGCAAAGCCGGCCAGGTTCCAGAGCGGCAACAGTGCCGTCGGGCGCACGCGGCGACGGATCAGAAGATCGGAGAACGCTCTGAGATGCTGGCGTTCCTGCTCCGCCATATGCTGCAGCAACGGACCTTTTGGGCCGCGCCCGAGCACGGCCCGTTGCCCTGCATAGATGCGAACCGCGCCGTATTCGCCTGCATGATCGACGCGTATCATCCGCGAGAGCGCAGTTTCGGAGGGTGGCTCGCTCATCGGAGGAGAGATCTCATGCTCGCTCATCGCGACCTCCCGCCGCTCCTTGCCAGCCAGGTCGCGAGCAGCACCAGAGCGAGCAGCGAGTAGATAAGATTCATCGCCGCCATCGAGAGCGGCAACCCGGGAATGAGATAGCTCGGCGCATCGCACGGCTTGCTCGGGCGGGACGGCATCGAGGCGAGGAGTTGGGAAAGGGTATGACCGTGCAGTTGGGGGGCGTTGCATTCGGGAAACGGACTCCGCCACAAGTGGCTCTCCACGCCGACATGCAGGACGCCGAGCCCGAGGCTCACGGCCAGCACCAGGAGAACGAGGCCGAGCACCGGGCGGGCAGCCAGGCGGGGAATGAGCGCGGCGATAATCCCGAGCACCAGCACGGCCCGCCACGGCCAGCGTTCGACCAGGCAAAGCTCGCAGGGCACGAGGCCGAGCAGCCGCTCCGAGCCATGCACCACGATCAGCGCGATGGCGGCGGCGATCGCTGCCAGGATAGCGGCCGAACGATGATCGAGGCGCTGCATCGGGCGCGGGTATGGACGGTTCGTCCGCGGTCGGCAACCCGGCCCTTTGCCGGCTGCGCGACCCGGCGATAGGCTTCAGAGGTTGGACGCGGAGGACGCAATGCGACAGATCTGGGGACGGGCCAATTCGAGCAACGTGATGAAGGTGGTCTGGCTGCTCGAGGAACTCGGGCTTCCGTACGAGCGGCTCGACGTCGGCGGCAGCTTCGGCAAGACCGACACGCCCGAGTACCGGGCGATGAACCCGAACGGGCTGGTGCCAACCTTGCAGGAAGACGGCTTCGTGCTTTGGGAGAGCAACGCGATCCTGCGTTATCTCTGCCAGGCACACGCGCCGCACTCACCGCTATGGCCCGATGAGGCGCGCGCACGCGCCAATGTCGATCGCTGGATGGACTGGCAGCAGACGGCACTCGGGCCGCCAATCGGGGTGATCTTCTGGGGGCTCGTGCGCACGCCGCCCGAGAAGCGGGACCAGGCGGTGATCGGCACCGCGATCAAAAACTGTACGCGCGTCTGGGGAATTCTGGACCAAGAGCTGGCGCGCCACCCTTACGTGGGCGGGGCGGAGTTCACGATCGGCGATATCCCGCTCGGCGTGCACGTGCATCGGTGGTTCACGATGGAATTCGACCGCCCTCCCCTGCCCCACCTCGAGGCGTGGTACGGTCGGCTCAAGGGGCGCGCGCCGTACCGGGCGCACATCGCCCTGCCGCTGACCTGACCATCGCTCAGGCGTAGCCCAGCCTGAGAAGCGTGCGGGTGATCAGCTCGAGGCCCCAGGAAATGTCGGACTCCTCGATGTCGAAGCGCGGCGTGTGGTGGCCAGAGGCGAGGTTCGAACCGATCACGGCATATGCGGCCTTGCCGCCGTGCTTCTGAACCTGGCGCATGAAGTAGGTGGCGTCCTCGCTGCCGCCGGCCTGATGCGGCACGCTGGAGACCGAGATCGCGGACATCCCGGCGCCGGCCGCGGCGATGATGCGCGCAAGCTCGGGGTCTGAGTCGGCAGTGGTGGTGCGCCCGACGATGCGGTGCTCGAGCGCGACACCCTGCATCATCGCCGCACCTTGCAGCACCGCTTCGGCGCGGCGGCGCATGTAGTCGGCGATGTCCTCGGTCTCGCCGCGGACTTCCATTTCGAGAACAGCGTGATCGGCGATCACGTTGCGCCCGGAGCCGGCGCGCATGGTGCCGACATTGATCCGTGAGCGCCCGCCGTGATGGCGCGAAATGGCGTAAAGCGCCTCGACCGCCTGGGCCGCGGCGAGCAGCGCGTTGCGTCCCTCTTCAGGTTGCCCGCCGGCATGCGCCGAACGGCCGCGGAAGGTCGCATCGAGCTTGATGCTCGCCAGATGGCCGTTGACGGCAGCGCAGGCCCTGAGGCTCGGGACTCCGGTGCCGATATGAATGGCGACGAAATGATCGACGTCCTCGACCACGCCTGCCTTGACCATCGGTGCCGCGCCGCGCCCGCCTTCTTCGGCCGGTTGGAATAGAAACTTCACCGTGCCCCGGACCTGATCGCTGAGGCTGCTCAACACCTCGGCGGCGGCGAGGCCAAGGGCGGTATGAACATCGTGGCCGCAGGCATGCATCACGCCCGGATGGATGGAGGCGAATCCCTCCCGCGTCGGGCGGTGCGCCGCGGTCTCGTCCTCCTGGATGGGCAGCGCGTCCATATCGACCCGGAGAGCCACCACCGGGCCGCGTGACGCGCCTTCGAGCCTGCCCACCACGCCGGTATGTCCGCCCTCAAGTGCTGGCAGGAAGTTGCAAGGCGCGCCTTCGGAGGCAGCGCGCTGGTAGCAGCGCGACAACTCGCCTGCATCCGGCAGCCCGATGCGACTTGCCGAATCCATTACCTCCCGTCCGAGCTTGACCTCGAGGCCAAGTGCCGTCAGCCGCTCCGCGACCAGGCTCGCGGTACGGAACTCGGTGAGGCCGAGTTCAGGATGCCGGTGCAAATCGCGCCTCAGTACCACCGCCCGTCGCGCCGCCGCTTGCAAGAGCTCTGCGGGAGGGGAAAATTCCATATGCCGGCTCCATTTCTAAAAAACTTGCGGCGGATCATCCGGCTGCCGCGCTCCGGGTCGGCTCCCGCCTGCGGAACTCGGGGCCGGACGCGGCGCGCGCCCGATCGCCGATCAGATTCCCGGGATGCTCGAACATCACCAGCACCAGCACCAGAACCATTGACGGCGACCAGGCCCCGCCGAAAGGGACACTGGTATCCCTGCGCGATCCTCAGGCCAAGCGAGGGGGTAGCGACCGCAACGCCGCGTCACTCCCGCTCGCTCCCGGAGGGCGGAGCCAATTCCTCGCCGGCTCCTCCTGCGCGAGCGCCGAGATCGGCGGCAGGGACGAATCGCGATAGGCGAGGCTGGAAAAAGCGCTGAACACTTCCTTCTGGATGCGCAGCACGACCCGGATGTCTTGCGGCTGACCGGTCGAAATCGCGACCCCGGAGGCAATCGAGGAGACCGCGGCGCGGCCGAGGGCTGCGATCACCTTCCGGGTCGATTCGGCATCAAAACAGGAGCGTCGGGCAACGTGCCGGGATCCATGCTGCTGCCCCCGGCGCTGCCGCCTTTGGTACTGCTGCGCTTGATACTGGTGTCTCGGGCTATTGTGCCCCGATCCCTCCTGCCTGGCCTTGGGCAATGCCATGCCGCATGCCGCCCCACACGGCCGGTGCAGAGAGAATAGCCGGCGGGACCGGCGCTCTCGCCGGGGCGGAGCGTTCCCGAGGCGGATCACCTCGACCTCTTCACGCCGGCTTTGTTCACCTTCGCCCGAACCCGGCGACTGCAACCAAGCTCAGCCCAGGAATCGGGCGCATGCCCGCAAAAGAGGCAGAGTTCCTCAGCCGACCGGCTCCGCAAAATGCGCGCGGCGAAGCAGCCACCGCATGGCACGCCGCTTGCTTCTCGTCTGCCAAAGGATTGCCACGACATTGGCCGGGGGCAAGCAAATGCTGGTACCAAGTCCGAAATGGCTCGATACCGGAGACAATGCCTGGCAGCTCGCCGCGGCGACCCTCGTCGCGCTGCAAAGCGTACCCGGCCTCGTCATTCTCTATGGCGGCATTGTCAAGAAGAAATGGGCCATCAACTCGGCCTTCATGGCGATTTACGCGTTTGCCGCCGTGATGGTCGTCTGGGCGCTTTGGGCGTACAAGATGGCGTTCGGGCCGCAACTGTTCCCGTTCCTCGGCGTGCCCGGCCCGGCGATGTCCGCGCTCGCCGAGACCGGCCAAGCCAGCATCCCGGCCGCCGCCTCGGGAATGCCGCCGCTCGGCTTCCCGATGGCGACGCTCGTCTATTTCCAGTTCGTGTTCGCCGCCATCACCGTGATCATCCTCGCCGGCGCCGTCGTCGGGCGGATGCGCTTCACCGCCTGGATCATCTTCGTGCCGCTCTGGATAACGTTCATGTACACGGTCAGCGCCTTCAGCCTGTGGGGCGGCGGCTGGCTCGCCAGTCTGGGCGTGGCCGATTACTCGGGCGGCTACGTCATCCATCTCGCGGCGGCGTCATCGGGGTTCGTCGCCGCCTGGATGGTCGGGCCACGTCTTGCGGCCGACCGGGAGAATTTCCAACCGAACAGTCTCCTGGTCACGCTGGCCGGCGCCGGCATTCTCTGGCTCGGCTGGAACGGGTTCAACGGCGGTGATCCCTACTTCGCCAATGCCGATGCCGGGGCGGCGGTGCTCAACACCAACATCGCCGCCTGCACCGCAGTCCTGGTCTGGACGATGATGGACATGTCCGCCTTCGGGCGTCCGTCGGTGCTCGGCGCGGTCAACGGCATGATTGCAGGCTTGGTCGCGATCACTCCGGCCGCCGGCTTCGTCAACGGCTACGGCGCGCTCGTCATCGGGATCACGGCCGGCGTGCTGCCCTGGTTCAGCATGAACAAGCTCGGCAAAACCGCGCTGATGAGCAAGGTCGACGATGCGCTCGGCGTCATCCACACGCATGGCGCGGCGGCAATCGTCGGTGGCCTCTTGACCGGTATTCTCGCCGATCCGAACATGCTCGAATATATCGGCACCGCCAAGGACGCCCCCGGTGTCGGCGTCACCGGCCTGATCTACGGCAATCCGCACCAGCTCGTGCTGCAGATCGAGGGCGCGCTCTTCATCATCGCGTTCAATGTCGTCGGCACCTTCATCATCCTGAAAGTGGTGAGCCTGTTCGTGCCGCTACGGATGGATGAGCGGACGCTGATAGTCGGCGACGATGCGGTGCACGGCGAAGATGCTTATGCGATCTTCGCCGATCACGCCTTCGGCGACGCCTTGCCTCAGAATGCGGCCGGCGACGACTGAACGTCGTCCGACTGAGGATCGCCCCAGGGCACTCCCGCCTCTCGATCAGCCGGCCCGCGTGGCTTCCGCCATCGCGGCGAGGCTCGGGAAGCGGAAATCGTAGCGTGCCTCCGCCGGCGGCGGCATCGTCGCGCCGAAGCCTGACTGATCCTTGCGACGATCGATCCATGCAGTGCTCAGCCCAGCCGCTTTGGCGGGAGCATGGTCGTGGAACAGGCTCTGCGCGGTGTGGAGGATGTCTTCCCGGCCGACGCCGCGCTCGGCCATCCGCTGCAGAAGATAACGGAAATTCGCGGGGTCCGGCTTGTATGAGCCAATATCCTCGGCGGTGAAGATGGCATCGAACGTGACCCCGAGGCGGAGCTTGCTGGCAGCGAAACTTTGCCGGTCGACGTTGGAGAGAATCACGAGCTGGTAATGCTGCTTCAGCTCGGCGAGCGCTGCAGCGGAATCGGGGAACGCTGGCCAGTCCGGCACCGAAGCGCCGAAGCGCCGCTCCGCCTCTGCATCGGGGGCGATATCCCAGTCGGCTGCAAGCAGGCGATGCACCTTCGCGAGCAGCTCAGGATAGCGGAGCGCCGGGCTCGCGGTCTCCTCGGCGAATTCGTGGCGGGCGAACGCCTCCAGCACCGCGTTCCGCCCGGGTGGCTCGGCAAGCCGGTTGAGCAGCGGCTGAAGTGCCGCCAAGATCCCGCTCTCCCAGTCGATCAGCGTTCCGTAGCAATCAAAGGTCAACACGCGGAAGTCACGGAGTTGCACGGGTTGGCTTCCTTTCCTTTCGGCGTCGGCATGCTGCCCGTGATGGCCCGGCCGCGGAAGAGCGGGCCGCGATCTTGCATCGTTCGCCAAGGTCGCTATCTAGCCCGCCATGGAAGCGGTGCGCCGTCCGGGATCGCTCAGGGTCGCTTCACTTGCCTCTGGCCTGCCGCTTTCGCCGTCATGCGGCCGGTAGGTTCAGCCGGAACTCCATACCCGAAGGGCCGCCGGCGATGATGACGTCCCTGGTGGGGAGGTCCCTGGTGGGGAGGTCGCTGGCAGCTCGGTTTCTGGCAAGGGCGGTCTCGCAGGTCGTCGGTTTCGCGGCCATGGCGGCTGCGACGATCGTACTGCTACCGGGGCCGGCCCAGGCCGCTGCCAGTGGCTGGGTCGGCGATCGCCATGCGGCAGTGCGCCTGGTCACCGCGGAGCAGGCGACGGGCTCGGCCCGGATGGTGGATGCCGGCCTCGAGATCCGGCTTGCTCCGGGATGGCATGCCTACTGGCGGGATCCGGGCGCCGCCGGCCTCCCGACCAGCATCGATTGGCACGGATCGCGCAATCTGACAGCCGCGAAGATGGATTGGCCGGCGCCGCGGCGCTTCGCCATCGCCGGGTTGCAGTCCTATGGCTACGCGAGCCGGGTGGTGCTGCCGATCGCCGCCTCGGTCCAGCGCCCGGGTGCGCCGCTGATGCTGCATGCCACGGTCGCCTATTCCGCCTGCAGCAATATCTGCATTCCGTATCACGCGGCGCTGACGCTCGCGCTGCCGGCCGGCATGGCCGTCCCTGGCCCCGAGGCGCCGCTGATCGCCGCGGCGCGCGCGAAAGTGCCGGGCACACTTTCCTCGCTGGGGCTTTCGTTGCGATCCGTTACCGTCTGGCCGGACGCTAAGGGCAAGGCCGAGATCGCCGTCACCCTCGCGGGAAACAGCGCGATCGCGAGCCATCCGGACCTGTTCGTCGAAGGGCTCCCGGAAGGTGCGCCGGGCCCGCCGGAATTCGTCTCTGCGAACGGGGTCTCTGCACAGGGGACCGGCCATGCCCGTCTGCTCCTCACCGATCTCGATTCAACCGCGCCCGCCCTGGCCGGCCGGAACCTCGTCTTCACGCTGACCGATGGGCCGGATCGGGCGGCGACATTCCACGCTGCGCCCGCGCTTGCGGCACCTTCCGCGCTGCCGAACGCGGCGTTGATTCCGCTGACGATCGTGGCTGTCGCTCTGCTCGGCGGGCTGCTGCTCAACGTCATGCCGTGCGTGCTGCCGGTGATCTCACTGAAGCTCGTCTCGATCGCCCGTCTGGCCGGGGTCGGGCGGCGCACCGTCCGAAGAGAGCTGTTCGCGACCGCAGCCGGCATCGTCGCGGGCTTCCTGGCGCTGGCGGCCGGGCTGATCGGGCTCAAAGAAGTAGGCGCGCTCATCGGTTGGGGAATCCAGTTCCAGAACCCGTGGTTCCTGATTGCGATGACGATGGTCATGGTCGTGTTCGCGGCCGACCTCTGGGGCCTCACGACCATCTGGCTGCCAGGTGGAACCGCGGCAGCGGCGGCGACCGAACGGGTTTCCGGGCGCTATGCCAAGGCCTTTCTGGTCGGTATCTTCGCGACGCTGCTCTCAACCTCCTGCTCGGCGCCGTTCATCGGCACGGCAGTCGGGTTTGCGCTCTCCCGGGGTCCGATCGAGATCCTCGCGATCTTCCTCGCGATGGGGCTCGGGCTTGCCGCCCCGATGCTCGCCGTCGCCGCTGCACCGCAACTGATCGGCCTCATTCCGCGTCCGGGGCAGTGGATGATCTGGCTCAGCCGGGTGTTCGGAGCGTTGTTGCTCGCAACCTCGATCTGGTTGCTCACGGTGCTCGCCCGCGTCAGTGGTACCGGGGCGGCGGTGATCGTGGGTGTGCTCGCCTTGTTGCTGCTCGCGCTCCTCGCATGGCGACGATATGCACGCGGCCGCGGGGCCGGCGGACGCGATATTGCTTCGGGCGCTGCGGCGGTGCTCGTCCTCGCGGCCCTGCTGGTGCCGCTCAGGGCCTGGAATATCCGCCCGTCCATGGCGGTGGATCCGGCCGGAATCTGGCATCCCTTCGCCCCGGCCGCGATCGCCGCGAATGTCGCCAAAGGCCGGACGGTGCTGGTCAATGTCACGGCGGCGTGGTGCCTGATCTGCAAGGTCAACGAGGTCACCGTGCTCGATCGCAATCCGGTCGCCGCCCGAATCGCCCGGCCCGAAGTGCTGGCGATGCGCGCCGACTGGACACGGCCCGACCCGGCGATCACCGGTTACCTCGAGAGCTTCGGACGCTACGGAGTGCCGCTCGATGTCGTCTATGGGCCGGCGGCGCCGAGCGGCATCGTGCTGCCGGATCTGGTGACGGCGCCCGAGGTCATCCGAGCGCTCGATCGTGCGGGTGGCCGGTCGCGGGCTGCCGAACGTTGAACCCCGCCGCGCGGACGTCGGATGTCTTGTGCATGCGGCAGCCATCGTCCCTGACACGCCGGGCGCTGCTGGCAATTCCGGGTCTCGCCATCCTGGTGCCCGCAGCGCGCGCCGGCGCACTGCACCCTCTCTCGCGCGTCCTGGTCGAGGTCCGCCCGCCGCTCGAGCCGCCCGCGTTCTCGTTCCTGACCGCGACCGGTGAAAAGCAGACACTCGCGGATTATCGCGGGCGCGGCGTGGTGCTCAACATCTGGGCGACATGGTGCGTGCCCTGTGTGGCCGAAATGCCGGCGCTCGACCGGCTGGCGGCAATGCTCGCGAATTCTGCAATCAGCGTGCTGCCGGTTTCGATGGATGTGAAGGGTCTCCCGGCGATCAAGGCGTTCTACGCGGCACACCACATCGAGCACCTGCCGATCCTGCTCGATCCCGCCGGCTTGGTGGCTGCCGCTTTCAAGGTTCCCGGGATTCCGGCAAGCTTCATCTTCAACCGCGCCGGGCGCCTCGTCGCCAGGTGCGAGGGGGCGGCCGATTGGGACGCGCGTCAGGCCGTCGCCACCGTCCGGCGCCTGACTGAAAGAGGGGAAGGATCGCCATGAATTATCGATCCCAGTTCAGATCGATCCGCGAT
>JBOHMK010000251.1:0-2279 GCA_050730115.1 Acetobacteraceae bacterium | reverse complement strand
GTATAGGGGAAATAGCCGGTCTCGTTCGCCGCCAGCATATCCTCCCAATGCCAGAAGGAGCGGGGAAACTGCGCGGCGGCGGCGGCTTGGCGCGCCTTGGCCGAGACGGCGTTGAAGCCGAGGCCGGGCGGCAGCATCAGCCCTTTCTGCGAGCCGGCGACGGTGACATCGACTCCCCACTCGTCGTGCCGGTAGTCGATGCTGGCGAGCGAGGAGATGGTGTCCACCAGCAGGAGAGCCGGATGATGCGTGCGATCGATCACGGTGCGAATCGCGGCAACCGGGCTCACGCAGCCGGTCGAAGTCTCGTTGTGGACCACGCACACGGCCTTGATCTCGTGCCCGCGATCCGCCTCGAGAGCCTCACCGATCGCCTCCGGGCTGGCCCCGCGCCGCCAGTCCGTATCGATGAAAACCGGGTCGAGGCCGAGCCTCTCCGCCATCGCCTTCCAGAGGGTGGCGAACCAGCCGGTGCGGCACATCAGCACCCGCTCGCCCGGAGACAGTGTATTCACAAGTGCGGCCTCCCAGGCGCCGGTGCCGGATGCCGGGTAGATGATGACCGGACCATCGGTCCGGAAGACCGGCTTCAGCATCGCCAGGACTTCCAGGCCGAGCCGGCCGAAATCCGGGCCACGATGATCGATCGTCGGCTGTGCGATCGCCCTCAGAACCCGTTCGGGAACGTTCGTGGGCCCCGGGATTTGCAGGAAATGCCGCCCCGGCCGCCAATTGTTCCCGCGGTTGCCGCGCGCCGCCCCCTGATGCTCCATCGCCGCCTCCACCTCGTCACACGCGACCTCCCCGAAGCCCTTGCGCATCCTGCCGCGGGGCCCGATTTCAGCAGCCGGCACCACGCGCCAGAAGGCCGACGCTTGGCAAGTGCGCGCTCGGGGAGACGCACGATGCGCAACCCGCTGCATCTCTATCCCAACCTGTCGGCAAGCGGCCCGCCCCGACCATTTGCCAAAGTGCTGCGCCTCCTGCAAGGAACGCTCCTCGGGATGACCCTCGGCGTCGCTGCCGCGTCGGCTCATGCGGGCCAAGCGCCATCGCGTCTCTACGTGATATCGAATGGCTGGCACACCGAGATCGCGCTGCCGGCTGCGGCGCTCACCGGTCCCCTCGGCGTCGTCCGCGTGGCCTTTCCGGAGGCGCGGTATTTCGCCTTCGGCTGGGGCGAACGGGCGTTCTATATGAGCCCCCACCCGACCTGGACGGAGGCGCTTCGCGCGCTGCTGCCGGCGCGGGCCGTGCTGCTCGTACTCGGCCTCGGCATGGCGCCACCGCACGCCTTCGAAGCCGGCATCCACGTCGCGGCGCTGCCGGTATCGCCATCCGGCTTGAGTGCCGTCGCCGGTTTCGTCTGGCGAAGCTTCGCGACTTCCCGGTCCGGCAGCCTGCAGCGCCTCGGCCCCGGGCCCGATCCCGCGAGCGCCTTCTACGCCGCCAGCGGCACCTATGACGGCACGCACACCTGCAATACCTGGACCGCGGGTGCGCTGCAGACGGCGGGCCTGCCGGTGAGCTCTCATGGCGTCGTCTTCGCCGGTCAGGTAATGCGGCAGATCCGGGCGCTCGGCACCGATCCGGCCCCGTCCGGAGCGTTACGATAACCGACCGGTTGGATTCCGCTCACGTCCAGTGCCCGCGAACCCAGCGGCCATAACGAAACTCTGCGTCAGGTCGCGTTCTTGGCGGCGAGCCGCCGCTCATAGACCTGCATCAGCATCGTACTCGGAAACAGCAGCACGAAATAGATGATGGCCACCAGAGTGTACACCTCGAGCGGGCGATATGTGTTCCCGGTCACCAGTTCACCCTGGTAGAGCACGTCGGGCACAGCGATCACCGAGACCAGCGAGGTATTCTTGAGCTGGGTGATCGACTGGTTCATGAACGGCGGAATCATGCGCCGGATGGCCTGCGGAAGAATCACCAGCCGCATCATCCGCCACCGCGAGAGCCCGAGCGCGCGCGCCGCGTCCCACTGCCCGCGCTCGATCGAAATGATGCCGCCGCGGAAGATCTCCGCATAAAACACGCCGCCATACATGGAAAGCGTAATCACCGCCGCGGTCGCAGCGTTGAGCGAAATGTGCAGAACCACCGGCAGCGCGTAGTAGATCCAGATCAGTTGCACCAGGAGCGGCGTGCAGCGGAATGCCTCTGAGACGGCGATCAGCGGCGCACTCACCATCCAGTTGCGGTTCAATCGCGCGATCCCGATGATCAGCCCGACGATCAGCCCGAGCAGCACCGTGCCGATCGTGAAGGCG
>JBOHMK010000250.1:0-22402 GCA_050730115.1 Acetobacteraceae bacterium | reverse complement strand
CAAATTGAAGGTGCCGACCACCGAGACCCGCTTCGCCTCCGGTGCCCAGACTGCGAAATGGACGCCGCCAACGCCTTCGTGCCGCATCGGATGGGCCCCGAGCCGCGCATAAAGCTCGCGGTGCGTGCCCTCGACCAGCAGGTGATCGTCGAGCGGACCGAGCACCGGGCCGAACGCGTAAGCGTCGTGCGACCGCCAGGCGGCATCCGCACTCCGGGCTTCCAGCGTGTAGGCGAGCGATGTTTGCCGGCCCGGCAGAAGCCCTTCGAAAAAGCCGTCGGGATGGCGCCGCTCGAGCGTAAGAACGGGTCGCCCATCGGGGCCGAGCACCGTAACGTCTGCCGCGCCCGGCACAAACACGCGGACCGCCAGGCCCTCGGGCGTCGCATGCGGCCCGAGGACGGCAAACGGATCCCCATGCCGGGCGCCGACGATCGCCGCCACATCCGCTTGCTCAGTCCGCCAGCCGTGCCCGCTCATTCGTCCTTCGCCAGGTCAGTCGGAATGCCCCAGATTCCATCGCAATATTCGCGGATCGCCCGATCGGCGCTGAACCACCCCATCCGCGCCGTGTTCAGGATCGCCATTTGCCACCATCGCTGAGGCTCTCGCCAACGCGCCGCGACCACGCGCTGGGTCTCCCGGTAGGCATCGAAATCGGCTGCCACCATGAAATAGTCGTAATTGGTGACGGCCTCGACAAGGCCTCGAAACCGCCCGGGATCGTCTTCGGAGAACGCACCGGTCGCGATCGCCTCCAGGGCCTCGCCGAGAGCGGGCGATTGCGCGATCAGAGCGCTCGCATCCAGACCCTCGCGCCGCCGCGCTTCGACTTCTCCGGCGGTCAAACCGAAGATGAACAGGTTGTCGGCCCCGACCCGCTCCCTGATTTCGATGTTCGCCCCGTCGAGCGTGCCGATGGTCAGCGCCCCGTTCAACGCCAGCTTCATGTTGCCGGTGCCGGAAGCCTCCATTCCGGCGGTCGAAATCTGTTCCGAGAGGTCGGCCGCGGGAATCATCGCCTCGGCAAGACTCACATTGTAATCGGGCAGGAATACGACCTTGAGAAGCTCGCGCACCTCTGGATCGCCGTTGACAACCCTGGCCACGTCGTTGGCGAGCTTGATGATGAGCTTCGCCTGGCCATAGCTCGGCGCCGCCTTGCCGGCGAGCAGCTTGACCCGCTTCGTCCAATCGGCTACCGGATTCGCTCGGATCGCCTGGTAGAGCGCAACCGTCTCCAGGATGTTCAGAAGCTGCCGTTTATATTCATGGATCCGCTTGATCTGCACGTCGAACAGTGCGTCGGGATCCACCGTCACCGACGTGCGTTCTGCAATCACCAGGGCGAGTGCCGCCTTGTTGGCGCGCCGGATGCCCGCATACCGCTCGCGGAACACCGCATCCGCTGCCAGCGGCTCCAGCCCACGCAAGGCTTCAGGATCGTCCAGGACGCGCTCGCCCAAACCCTCGACAATCAGCCGTGTCAGGGCGGGATTGGCCTCGAAGAGCCAGCGACGAAAAGAGATGCCATTGGTCTTATTTACGATTCTCAACGGATAGAGTGCGTTGAGGTCACGGAACACGGTCTGGCGCATCAGTCCGGTGTGCAGGGCGGAAACCCCGTTCACCTTATGTGAACCGAGGAACGCGAGGTGGCCCATGCGCACCCGGCGGCCGTCATATTCATCGATCAGCGACGCCGCGGAGAGCACCGCGTCGTCCCGATCGCTGTTGCCGAGTTCCTTCAGGTGCAGCGCGTTCAGCACAAAAATGATCTGCATCGGGCGTGGCAGCAGGCCCTCGAGGAGCGGTACCGGCCAGCTTTCCAGCGCTTCCGGAAGCAGCGTGTGGTTGGTGTAGGCGATGGTGTTACGCGTCAGCTCCCAGGCGTCCTCCCACGGCACCCCGTGAAGATCGACCAGGAGCCGCATCAATTCGGCGACTGCCAGCGCGGGATGGGTGTCGTTAAGCTGGATCGCAACCTTCCTTGGCAGCTCACTCAACGAGCAGCCGGCCGCGAGATGGCGGTGCAGCAGATCCTGAAGCGAAGCCGAGGTGAAGAAATACTCCTGCCGCAATCGCAATTCCTGCCCGGCCGGTGTGGCATCACTTGGATAAAGCACTTTGGTGATGGCTTCGGCGCGCATCTTATTGGCGAGCGATGCTGAGAAATCGCCGCTGTTGAACGCCTCGAGAGAGAGCGGATCGGGAGCGTGCGCCGACCACAATCTGAGCGTGGTCACACTTTTTCCCCGCCAGCCCGGAATCGGCATGTCGCAGGCCAGAGCCTCGACTGTTTCTGCCGGATGCCAGGTCCGGCCTGCCGTCTCGTCCTCGCCAGACGGCGCCTCGACCTCACCGCCGAAGCCGACCTGGTAGGCCCGTTCCGGGCGCGGAAATTCCCAGGAACTGCCGAACTTGAGCCAATCCTCGGGGGCTTCCTGCTGCCAGCCGTCCGTGATCACCTGGCGGAACAATCCATGCTCGTAGCGGATCCCGTAGCCCACCGCGGGGACGCCGAGGCTCGCCATGCTTTCCATGTAGCAGGCGGCAAGCCGGCCGAGGCCGCCATTGCCGAAAGCGGGATCGGACTCGATCGCGTACAGGCTCTGCAGGTCGATCCCGAGCCCGGCAAGCGCCGCACGCGCCGTCTCGATGAGCCCGAGGCGGGATAGCGCCGCGAACAACAGGCGCCCGGGCAGGAATTCGAGCGAGAGATAGTGGACCCGTTTGCACCCGAGCGAGGAAGCCTCGGCGTCCGCCTCCACCCAGCGCTCGGCGACGCGGTCGCGAACGGCAAGCGCCACCGCGAGATACCAGTCTCGCCGGCTCGCATTCGCTGCCGCGGTGCCGACATGGTGGCAGAGTTTGGCCAGCACCGTGGCCGCGAATTGTTCCTGCTCTCCGCGTTGCCGGTTCATCCGCTCGTCCATCGCCTCCTGCCGGGAATTCTGCGTCAGCATGCTCATTTGGCCACGTCAAGTGCAAATGCCCCGTGCGGCCGCGCGACCACCCTGTCCGGCGCGCCGCTTGGGAGGTCGCCGCAGCTCGAAAGGCGGACGCACAGGGGGGAACAGTTCTGGCCGGATCTCGATCCCTCTCGACGGGATCAATGCGCGCGAAGCGCGCAGCGCGACGTGGCGATCCCGTCCGCTCCGTGCGCAGGCAGTCCTCCGGGAAAGCCTATGGGATTCGCAGCGTGGGAACGGTATAGTAGGAGGGCAAGCAGCCCGCGGCGATTGAGCGGCAGGTGGCCGCGATCAATAATCGGAATCGAGCGGAAGGGAGGATCAGGATGTCCGGCTTCAGCATCGAGCGTCACCGTCTGAAGGACCTCTGTCGCCCCGCGTGCCTGTTGTTGGCACTCGGCGTGGTCGCGGTGCCGGCGCTCGCGCAGGCACCCGCTTTGTCGGTCGATTCTTTCTCCGCGGACTTCTCGGCGATGGCGACGCTCAAGCCGCTGGTGACCCAGGGCAAAGGGAAGATCGGTGTGCTTCTGCCGGAGACGACGACCTCCGCGCGCTACACCTCGTTCGACACGCCTTACCTGAAGAAATCCTTCGCAACGGCCGGGATGCCGGCCGACGAGGTACTGATCACCAACGCCCAGGGCAGTGAGGCAACTGAGCTGACCCAGGCGCAGGCCGACATCTCGCAGGGTGCGACCGTACTGGTGATGGATCCGATCTCCTCGGGCGTCGGCGCCTCGATCGAAACCTACGCCAGGTCGCACGGCGTCAAGGTGATCGACTATGACCGCCTGACCCTCGGCGGCAACCGGGACTACTATGTGAGCTTCAACAATGTCACCGTCGGCCGGCTGATCGGCGAGGGCATGGTCGCCTGCCTCAAGGACTGGAACGTTGCGAAGCCGCAACTCCTGGTGATGCGCGGCGCACCGACCGACAACAATGCAACGCTGTTTGCCGAAGGCTATGACGGCGTATTGCAGCCCTATTTCGCATCCGGCAAGTTCGTGAAGGTTGCCGAGCCCGCCGGCACCTGGGACCCGTCGGTAACGCTGACGACCTTCCAGGAGCAGTTCACCGCGCATCCCAACATCAACGCCGTCCTGATGCCGAATGACGACACGGCGAACGCGGTGATCTCGTATCTGCGCACACTCCGGGCTCCGCCGCACCGGTTTCCCGTGACCGGGCAAGACGCGACGCTGACCGGGATGCAGAACGTGCTTTCGGGCTATCAATGCGGCTCGGTCTACAAGCCGATCTATCTCGAAGCGCAAGCTGCGGCAGCGCTGGCCCTTTATCTGCGCGCCGGCGCTGAGCCTCCGAAGGCGCTGGTCAACGGCACGACGATGGATACCACGGCCAAGCATCCGGTACCTTCGGTGCTGCTCACGCCGATCTGGGTAACGCCTAAGAACATGGCCGCAACCGTCGTGAAGGACGGATTCGTTCCCGCGGCCAAGCTCTGCGCCGGCGACCTCTCGAAGGATTGCCAAGCCGCCGGCATCACGCCCTGACCGGCAGAGAGGCGGGGGCTACAACGATGAACGATATCGGAACGCCGACCGCCGCAAGCCGGCTCAGCCTGCGTGGTATCCAGAAGCGGTTCGGTGCCGTCCAGGCGCTCTACGGCGTCGATCTCGAGGTGCCGCCTGGGAAGGTGACCGCGCTCCTCGGCGACAACGGTGCCGGCAAGTCGGTGCTGATCAAGACCATCGCCGGCATCCACGCCGCCGACGCCGGCGAGATCCTCTGGGAGGGCAGAGAGGTCCATATCGGGACGCCGGGCGATGCTTCTGCGCTCGGCATCGAGGTCGTCTATCAGGACCTGGCGCTCTGCGACAATCTCGACGTCGTTCAGAACATGTTCCTCGGACGGGAACGCCTGAACTGGGGCCTGCTCGACGAGGATGGCATGGAGCAGGCCGCCGCCGAGACGCTGGCCGGGTTGCATGTCACCACCGTCCGCTCGGTCCGGATGCTGGTGGAATCCCTCTCCGGCGGCCAGCGCCAGTCGGTTGCGGTGGCCAAAGCCGTGATGTGGAACTCCAAGCTCGTCATCCTCGACGAACCGACCGCTGCACTCGGCGTTGCCCAGACCCGGCAGGTGCTCGAACTGGTGCGCCATCTGGCCGCCAATGGCCTCGCCGTCGTCATGGTCTCGCACAACATGAACGACGTCTTCGCAGTCGCCGATCGGATCGCCATTCTGAGGCTCGGCCGGATGGTCGCTCAGGGGAAGGTGAGTGACTTCGACCCCCGCATGGCGGTCGAGTTGATGACGCTTGGACACTCCGCCCGCCATCCCGCTTCTGGCGGTGAGGCGGCCGGCGCTTCGTCGCCCGCGATCGAAGGCGAGTCGGCGCTCACATTGGCCGCGCCACCGCCGCCGGCGCCTGAGAGCGGCACCGATGTGGCGGGCGACCGGGCCGAGGCCCCGCCCGAGATCTCCCGCCCTCCTGCGATGAGCTACGGACAGGCGCTTTGGTCGCGCATCGCCGCCGGGCAGAGCGGGGTCTTGCCGGTACTGCTCGGCGCCATCCTGATCGCCATCATCTTCCAGACCCAGAACGCCAAGTTCCTGTCCGCCGGCAACCTTGTGAATCTGATGGTGCAAGGTGCGGTCTTCATGCTGATCGGCATGGGCGAAGTGTTCATCCTGCTGCTTGGCGAGATCGATCTCTCCCTCGGCTACGTCGCCGGCATCGGCGGCGTCATCGTCACCGAGCTGGTGGCTCCCGGCCAGAATTGGGGGTGGGGTGCAGCGATCATTGCGGCTCTCGTGGTGACATCGTTCCTTGGCCTGGTGCAAGGATCACTGATCACGCGCCTCAGGCTGCCCTCCTTCGTGGTTACTCTGGCTGGCCTGCTTGGCTTCCAGGGCATCATGATCGCCCTCCTCGGCACCGGCGGCACGATCCCGATCCGGAACGAAGTGATCAATGGCCTCGCCAACGGCACGCTGAGCCGTGCCGGCGGCTGGATCCTGATGGCGATCGTCGTGATCATCTTCGCGCTGATCACCCTGCGGCGCGACCGCCAGCGCCGCTCGAGCGGCCTGGCCGCACCGCCACCGGCGATCGTCGCCCTGAAGATCGTCGTCGCCGCAGTGGCCGGCATCGTCATCGTGCTGATCTGCAACACCAATCGCGGGGTCCCGGCCTTTCCCTTCAGCGGCATGCCGTGGGTGATCCCGATCGTGTTCGCCGTTCTCATCGCCTGGACGTTCCTGCTCGGCCGTACCCATTTCGGGCGCTACATCTACGCCATCGGCGGCAACCCCGAAGCGGCGCGCCGCGCCGGAATCGACCTCGCCTGGATCCGGACGATGGCCTTCACGCTCGCGGGCCTCACCTCGGGTATCGGAGGCATCATCTATGCCTCGCGCCTGCGCTCGATTTCGACCAGCTTCGACGGCGGCACGATCGTACTCTACGTGGTGGCCACCGCGGTGATCGGCGGCACCAGCCTGTTCGGCGGGCGTGGCCGCCCGCTGCACGCCGTCATCGGCGGCATCGTGATCGCCGGCATCGTCAACGGGATGGCGCTTTTAGGCCTCAGCGCCGCCGTGCAACTGATGGCAACCGCTGTGGTTCTGCTCGCTTCGATCACCGTGGATGTGGTGGTGCGGCGCCGGGGTGCCACCGCCCGCTGATCCGGCTCCTGGCGCCGGGGCTGCGATTGCCCCGTCCGTCCTTTTGTGCGACGCAGCCCCCGGATTGGCGGGGACGAACCGGCATGGAAGTGAAAACCATGGAGGGTGCGCAGATCCGTCCGGCCCGGCGCCGGAGCCCGGCACTGAAGCGCCTGCGCCGCTTCGCCGTCGTGCTGGTGATTCTCATCCCCGGCGCCTGGTTCGTTCCGGTGCTGACGGGGATCCTCGTGGCCTGTGGCGCCGCCGACGTGTTGCGCCACCGCCGCATCACGCTTCGCCTCGTCGAGCAGTATTTCACCGGCAACGGCATCCTCACCTGGCTGCTGTCGCCCTTCAACCTCCTGGCCGACCTCCTCTCGCATCGCAACCGCGGCGTTTTCCACCTGGCCGACCTGCCTGCGGCGCACCGTGCCGAAATCGAGGCCTGCACCCGTGCACTGATTCAACATGCGGACGAAGTGAAGGCGCATGTCGCCCGGACGCTCGCCGCCAACCGGCGCGGCATGTTCACCTTCCAATGGTACGGCGAGCCGCAATCGCCGGCGCTCCGCATTCCGGCGTTCGAGCAGAAGTATCGCTACATCAAAACGATCGCGCTTTCCGTGTTCAACACGCGCGAGCGGACGCACTGGCATTTCGGGCCACTGCGCCTGACGTTCCGTGTGCTCTTCAACCTCGATCCGATCGCCAGCCGCGAGGTCTTCATCGAAGTGGACAACCGCACGCATTACTGGATGGACGAGCCGCTGTTCATTTTCGACGACACCTTCTTCCACCGTTCGATCAACGATGTCGATCACGTGCGTTATTGCCTTTTCATGGACATCCTGCGCCCGAACCGGTGCGATGCCCTGTTCAACGCCGCCGTGCGCGCGGTGCGCATCATCTCGGGTTCGTTCCAGCGGATGTTCTACAAGAACTGGAAGTTCCTGCGCTGAGCCGGAGCGCTGCAACCTCAATTCATATCCCCTCATCGTTGGCGTGGAGCTGGATACCGCGGCGCATCGACTGCGTGAAACCGCAGATCCAGAAGGCAGTAAGCGCTGCGGAGCAGGTGAATGCGAAGCCGCAGAAGAAATAGTTGTCGCTGCGCAGGTCGTTCATAACCAGCGCGCGAGCAATTTCATAGCCGATCGACACGCCCGGAAGCGGCAGCGGCAGCGACCGGCGGTCTTGGTCGTGAATGAGCCACGGCGCCAGCCTCCACCCTGCGTCCACCCTGTCGGTGAGCGTCGTCGCCGAGCTTCCTGCCTGCGCCGGCGGCATCAAGGATGCGACCACCTTCTATCATGCGGTGCTGGGCGATCTCCGCTTCGGATGCGAACGGAAATGCGAACTGCGGCGCCGCCCACACGCACAATGCGTGGCCGCGATGAAATCGCCGCCGTGTGCCACGTGCCGGAACTCAGGCCGGGCAGATGAGCTAAAGCTGGAGTCGGCTATCGCGTGGACTCCCGTCACGCTGCCGAATATGTCGTCGCGACGAATCCTCCCGCTGCAAACGCGGACGCCACCATCGTCCCCTCGCTGGTTGCGGAGGGCGCCTCCGGCGTATGATGGACGGGCTACGGGGGGCAGGTGGCTATCGTGGCCGAGGCCGGCGCCACCGGCCGCCCCGGCACCGGGAGGAGGAACACACGATGACAATCGAACAATGCCGCTGGCGGGGTGCGGCCCTCGCACTCGTGATGCTGGCTGCCGCCGCGCTGCCAACCGTGCCGGCCCGCGCGGCAGGCGCGGAGACAGAGGGGCTTTCCGCGGCAACGTCGGCCCACCTCAAGACGGTGCTCGCGCAAAGCACCAGCGAGCCGCAATTCAACGCCCCCGGCCCCGCCATCGATCCGGCATCGCTCAAGGGCAAGCTCATCTTCACCATCCCGCTCTCGACCGCCATTCCCTTCTGCGCGGTGCTCGATCGCCAGATGGCGGCGTTCGCGAAGAAGCTCGGCATCCGTACCGAGTTCTGGCAGAACGATGCCAAGCTCGACCAATGGGTGCAGGGCTTTACCGCCGCCGCCGCCCACAAGGCGGCGCTGATCAACGTCTCCTGCGGGCTGGATCCGGCGGTTATCTCACCGCAGATCCGCCAGGCGATCGCTGCCGGCACCCCGGTCGTCGCCGGGCACAATTACGTCCTCGGCCAGAAGACCCTCCCGGGCCTCGCCGGCATCGTCTACGGCAACTATCTCGCGGCGGCACGGCTGGAGACGGACTGGGTGATCCTGCAAACCGCCGGCCATGCCGACGCCCTCGTCATCACCTCGCCGAGCACCGCCAACAGCCCCTACATCATGAAGGCGATCGCCGACGAGTTCCATCACTACTGCCCGGACTGCCGCTATCGCTCGCTCGGCGTCAATGCCGCCGACTGGCCAACCAAGATCCGTCCGCAGGTGCAAAGCGCCATTCTCGCCGACCCGCATCTCGACTACGTCATCCCGATCTATGACGCCATGGTGCCGTTCGTCGTGCCGGCGATCATCGCCGACGGGGAAACCAGCCGGGTCAAGGTCGCATCATTCAACGCGACTCCGGCGGTCCTCGACATGATCCGTACCGGCGATGTCGTGACCTTCGATTCCGGCGAAGACACCACCTGGCTCGCCGGCGCCATTCTCGATCAGGACCTGCGGGTCCTGCTCGGCAAGCCACTGGTTCCGGATTATGTCGCCGGCATCCGCGCCTTCACCAAGGCGAACGTCGCGGCAACCGGCGTGCCAGCGGAGTGGGGCAAGGGCTACGGCACCAGCGCGCTTTCCGGCTATGCGCAACTCTGGGGAGAAAAGTGAGCGGCCGCAACGCCGCCTTCCATGGCTGAGGCGACGCGAGCGGTCCTCGAAGCGCGGCATTTCAGCAAGCGCTTCGGCGGCACGCTCGCGCTCGACGACGTCTCGCTCGCGATCACCGGCGGCAGCGTGCATGGCCTGCTCGGCCACAACGGCTCCGGCAAATCGACCCTGATCAAGATTCTCGCCGGCTTTCACGCGCCCGAGCCCGGCGCGTCTCTCTCGATCAACGGTCGCACGATCCGTCTGCCGCTCCCCCCCGGTGAGTTCCGTTCGCTCGGCATGGCCTTCGTGCACCAGGACCCGGGCCTCATCGGATCGCTGTCGGTGGTTGAGAACCTGCGCATCGGCGCGCTTGCCGCCGGGCGGTTTGCCCCGATCCGCTGGCGCGCCGAGCGCGACCACGTGCGCCGGCTGCTGTCTGAATTCGGCATCGACTGCAATCCCGCGGAACCGGTCGAGAGCCTCCGCGCCTGGCAGCGGCCGCTGCTCGCCATCGTCCGAGCGGTGGACGAGATGCGGGCGCTGCTCCGCAATGCCGAACGCGGCGTCCTGGTCCTCGACGAACCGACCGCGAGTCTCGCCGATGCCAATGTCGAGCAGCTGTTCGCGATCATCCGGCAGGTGCGCGCCGAAGGGTACGGCGTGCTGTTCGTTTCGCATGACCTCGACGAGGTGATGACGATCACCGACGAACTTTCCGTGCTGCGTGACGGCTGCCTCGTCGGCAGCGGGCCAACGGCGGGCTTCACCAAGGCAGATCTCGTCCGCCTGATCGTCGGGCACGCGCTCCCGCCCGCGCCATCCGCGGCGGACGAGGCGCCGCAACACGCGCCTTTCGCCGAGGTCACCGGCCTCTCGGGCGCCGGCGTGCGCAGGATCGATCTCACCGTCGGCACGGGCGAGATCGTCGGCCTCACCGGCCTTGCCGGTTCCGGTTATGCCGAGGTCGGGCGGATGCTGATCGGCGCCTCGCCCAACTGCTGCGGCCGGCTCAGGCTCGGCGCGCGCGAGTTCGACCTCCGACGCATGACACCGCGCGCGGCGGTCGCCGCGGGAATCGTCTGCGTGCCAGGCGAACGGCTTCGGGAAGGCTGCATCGGCGAGCTCCAGGCAGGCGAGAATCTGGCGCTGCCCGTGCTCGGGCGATTCTTTCGTGGTTTCTGCCTCGATCGCCCGGCGCTGTTCGCGCATGCGGCGTCGCTGATGCATGAGTTCGGCGCCCGCCCGGCCGACCCGGAACTTGCTTTCGAAGCGCTGAGCGGCGGCAACCAGCAGAAGGTGTTGCTCGCCAAGTGGCTGCAGCTTCGGCCGCATCTCCTGCTGCTCGAAGAGCCGACGCAAGGAGTCGATGTCGGAGCGCGCGAGCAGATCTTCGCGATCGTGCGCGGCTTCGCGGCTTCCGGTGGTGCAGTACTCTGCCTCAGCGCCGACCACGAGCAGCTGGCGGAGCTGGCCGAACGCGTACTGATCTTCCGGCGCGGCCGGATCGTCGAGACACTCGCCGGGCGCGCCGTGAACAAGGAGCGGATCGCCCGTGCGTGCTTCGATTCCCAAGCCGCCTGAGCCGGCCCCGCCGCGTCCTCAGGCTGCGCCCTCGGCGCGGCGAGGGGGCGCCCGCGCCCTGTTCCATCGCTATGCGCTGCTGCTCGCCTGGGCGATTACCATCGTCATCTTCGGCGCGATCGAACCCACGACCTTCCTACAGCTCCGGAACTTTACCGCGATGTTCAGCTCGCAGGCGGTGCTCGTGGTCCTCACCTGCTCGCTCGTCATCACCCTCACCGTCAGCGAATACGATCTCTCGGCAGCCGCGGTCCTGACGCTCTCGGCGATGCTGGTCGCCGTTCTGAACGCGGAACTCCATCTCGCAATCGGCCTTTCCATCCTCGCCGCACTGGCTGCGGGCACGCTGGTCGGCTGCCTCAACGGCTGGCTCGTGATTGGCATCGGCGTCGATTCGATCATCGCCACCCTCGGCACCGGCACGGTGATCAGCGGCCTCACGCTCTGGGTGAGCAACAGCAACCTGATATCAGGGATCGCGCAGGGACTGGTCTCCTGGGTGATCGTGCCGCGCTTCTTTGGCATCTCCTTCGGGTTTTTCTACGCACTCGCGATCACCGTGGCGCTCTGGTACTTCCTCACCTACACGCCGCTCGGCCGCAAGCTTCTGTTCGTCGGCCGCGGCCGGCGCGTGGCACGGCTTTCGGGGCTGGCCGTCGGGCGGCTGCGCTTCGGTGCACTGGTGGCGGGAGCCTTTCTGGCCGCGATCGCCGGTGTGCTGTACGCCGGCACCAGCGGTTCGGCGGATCCGAATTCCGGCGACAGCTTTCTGCTGCCTGCCTTTGCCGCCGCCTTCCTCGGCTCGACCACGATCGAGCCGGGCCGATTCAATGCCTGGGGCGCGTTCGCCGCCGTCTATTTCCTGGTCACCGGGATCAATGGCCTCTCTCTGATGGGTATCCAGGTCTTCATCCAGGATCTCTTTTACGGCGGCGCACTGATCATCGGCGTCGCCCTCTCGCTCCTGGTGCGTCGCGCCGAGGCGCGCGAGCCCGACATCGGCCGCGAAGGGAGCTGATCGCGCCGCGCCGCCAAAACTCAGCGCCGCTCGAGCCGAGCCAAGCCCCAGAAGAAGCCGGCGCCGGCGAGGATGCCGACAGCGAATCCGGCAATCAGCCCGACCACTCCGCCATGCGTACCGCCGACGGTGGCGCCGATCGCCGCCCCGGCGATCATCAGAACGAACGGGGCGAGGCAGCCGATGGCGGTCATGTTTGCCCGCTTCGTTCCGCCGTCAGCCGGCCTTTTCTTCCCGGACTTCGACCTCCTGCCAGAAGCCGAAGCGCCCGCCGACATGCTGCATTTCCGGACGCGGGCGCTCGTACGACCAGGCGGCCCGCGGATGCCTGACCCCGGCGATCACCGCGTCATAGAATTGCACGCCGTGCGGGCAAGCGTGATCGTCCGCGGTCTTCTCTGCGCGCTCCAGGAATTCTTTTCTGACCGTCTCGGGCGGGAAATAGAGATAGCCGCCGCAATCGACGACGTCCCCGCTCTCGGCGATCACCTGTCCGTCGAGGACTGCCAACATAAAAACCTCCTGCAAGAAGCAACCCAGGCCACCTGGGTCTCGCCGCACTCCTTCACGAGCATAAGTGGTGAGCGGGCGGTTGGAAACAAAATGCATTTCTTTTGTCACGTCTCGCGGCGCGTCGGGCCATTCTGACGCCGCATTTGGCGCCGAAGCTCGCCCCGATGAGAAACACCGTCCGAATGTGCCTTGGAGCGGCGGCGCTGGCCGCACTGGTCGCCCTTTCTGGCTGCGGTCTCGTCGCCGCACCGTGCCGGGTCACCTCTGCGGGGCTGAAAATCGTTCCGGTGGCGGGGCAGGTAGCAGCAGCGCCTACCGACGCCTGCGCCAACGCAATCGATCCGACGCCGACGCGGAGCTGATCTCCGCACCTGCCAACGCATCGATCAGCCTTCCGGGCAGCGCTCGATCAGAGACGCGTCACCGTAGGAATAAAAGCGATAGCCGGCGGCGATCGCGTGCCGGTACGCAGCCAGCATTCGTTCCCTGCCCGCGAATGCCGAAACCAGCACGAAGAGACTCGATCGCGGCAAATGAAAGTTCGT
This sequence comes from Acetobacteraceae bacterium, assembly GCA_050730115.1. Taxonomy (GTDB): domain Bacteria; phylum Pseudomonadota; class Alphaproteobacteria; order Acetobacterales; family Acetobacteraceae; genus JAKAWQ01. The sequence goes on along the minus strand of JBOHMK010000250.1, from coordinate 9,347 downwards.
GAGCAGCAGCTCTGCCGTGAGAAACCGATGCCCCGGCTTCAGAAAAAGGCTGGTCTCGCCGTCGAACGGACGAATCTCGCCCGACGCCGCGGCCGCCGCTTCGAGCAGGCGGAGCGTGGTCGTGCCGATAGCGACAATCCTTCCGCCCGCGGCGCGGGCTTCGTTGATCGCCTGCACCGCGTGTTCCGGGACCTCGCCCCGTTCAGCGTGCAATGTCACCGCGTCGAGATTCTCCTGCCGGAGCGGCAGGAATGTCCCGGCGCCAACATGGAGAGTGATCCTCGCGATGCGGATCCCTCGCCGCCCGAGTTCTGCCAGCAACCCTTCGGTAAAATGCAGTCCTGCGGTCGGCGCGGCGACCGCACCCGGTCTGGCAGCGAAGATCGTCTGGTAATCCGTTTCATCCGCCGCGGTCGGGCCATGCGGGCGGGCGATGTAAGGCGGAAGCTGCAGACTCGCCCCTGCCGTCGGATCAGGATTTGAGAAGCCAAGCACCACACTGCCATCGGTGTCACGGGCCAGCACGACGGCGGCGAGTCCGGCCGCGAATTCAATCCGATCGCCGACGCGAAGACGCCTTGCGTTCCGCGCCAGTGCAGACCAGGTGCCGTCGGGCATCGGCTTATCGAGCGTGATGCCGACCTTCGCCGCACCACGCCTGCCTTCGAGCCGGGCCGGAATCACCCGCGTGTCGTTTGCAACCATGAGGTCGCCGGGCCTGAGCAGCCCCGGCAGCTCGGCCACGAGGACATCTTCGAGGCGGTCCCGCCCGACCATGAGCAGCCGCGCCGCACTCTTCGGGCTGATGGGTTGCTGCGCGATCAGCGCCGAGGGCAGCTCGAACGAAAAATCGGAAAGCCGCACAGCCCGCCGATCACGCCGGCGTCGGCACCAGCCGGCGCAACAACCGGATGCAAGGAATGCTGAACGCGACCGCCCACGCCTTGCCGATGATCTGGCCCGGCAGGAAGGTGAGGCTGCCGAACGCCAGCCATAGGAAGACAACCGAATCGACGGTGAGCCCGAGCAATGCAGACAGCAGAACGGCCAGCATCAGGCGCCGACGCTGCAACGGCGAATAGACCGCGAAATCGACCAGCTCGCTCAAAAAGAAGGCGGCAGCCGACGCCATGACCAGCGCCGGCGGGGCGAGTGCTGCCGACAGCACCGACCCGACGACGATCGCAATCAGGCTCGGCCAGGGACCGAGGCAGCGCTGCACCACGTCCCGGAGCACCAGCGCCACGCCGACCGTCAGCACCCCTGAGGGCGCCAGCACGCCGGGCGCCACCGGCAGAACGCAGGGCTCACCTGGCGGGCAGAGAGTGCCGACATTGAGCACCATCCAGTTGGCGAGCGGAATGAGGCCGAAGAAGGCAACGAAGGCCGCGAAACCAAGCCGCTTCGGCCAGGCACTCTGCAGGGGCTCAGCGGCGGCACTCACCGCGGGCACTCATTGCGGAAGGTAGGTTGCGATCTCGACCAGATTGCCATCGGGATCGCGACAATAGACCGAGGTCATCGGGCCGATTGCCCCGATCTTCTCGACCGGCCCGAGTTCGATCGCCACACCGCATTCGCCGAGATGGCGGGCAACGTCCGCCGCCGCGATCGCAGTGATGAAGCAGATATCGATGCTGCCCGGTCGCGCCTCCTTGGCATTCGGCTGAAACTCTGCCCGTTCCTGATGCAGGTTGAGCTTCTGGCTGCCGAAGCGGAGCGCCGTCCGCCGATCTGGCCCGAAGGCCTCCCGCTCCATGCCGAGCACGCGCTGATACCACGAGGCCGAGCGTTCGAGATCGGCGCAAGTGAGCACGAGATGGTCGATGCGGTCGATCGTGAAGCGCATGCTAGATCGATATGGCCTTTGGCGGAATCGGCTCTGCTCCCCGCCAATGCCATGGAATTGATCGAGAAAACAAGGAGAGAGCGTGATGATCAGAAATCATCGCGCTCTGGGGTTCCGGCCGTCCGCGGACGGCGAGCAACGAAGCGTCAGAGATAGTGCTCTGAGAGCGGCGCGAAGCCGTTGAAGCACTGACTCGCATAGGTGGTGACGTAAGCGCCGGCGGCGTGCAACAGCACCCGGTCACCGGCCGCGAGCGCCAGCGGCAGCCGGTACGGAGTCGTCTGGTAGAGGACGTCGGCGCCATCGCAGGTCGGCCCGGCGATCGCCACCGGTCCCTCCGCTCCGCCGTCGTGCGGGGTCGAAATTCGATAGCGGATTGCCTCGTTCTCGGTTTCCGCGAGGCCGCCGAACCGGCCGACGTCGAGATACACCCACCGCCGCGGATCCTCCCGCACGCGCCGGCTGACCAGCACCACCTCCGAGGCCACAACGCCGGCATCCGCCGCCAGGCACCGTCCCGGCTCGATCAACATCCCCGGCAGCGCGTTCCCGAAATGCCGGGTCATCGCCTGCATGATGGCGTCGGCGAAGGCATCGATCTCCGGCACCGCGTCGCGGTAGCGGACGGGGAAACCGCCACCGAGGTTAAAGAGCCGAAGCTCCAGCCCGGCCTCCATCAGATCGGTGAACAGCATCGCGACCCGCCCGATCGCCGCTTCGTAGGAGGTGGTGCGGGTCTGCTGACTGCCGACATGAAACGAGAGGCCGCAGGGATCGAGCCCGAGCGCGCCGGCGCTCAGCATCAGCTCGCGGGCGAGGGCGACGTCAGCCCCGAATTTGCCCGAGAGCGGCCAATCCGCGCCCGCGTTCTCGACGCTGACCCGGCAATAGACGCGGGCTCCCGGCGCGTTCTCGGCGAGCTTCTGCAGCTCCTCGGCGCTGTCGAACGCGAAGAGATCGATCCCCGCGGCGCGCGCGGCGCGAATGGCGGCGGCCTTCTTGATGGTATTGCCGTAGCTGATTCCACCTGGCGAGGCCCCGGCGGCGAGGCAGGCCGCGATCTCCTCAAAGCTCGCCGCATCGAACGAGGACCCGACCGAGACCAGCCGCTCGAGCACGGAAGGCGCCGGATTGGCCTTCACCGCGTAGAAGATTTCCGCCAGCGGCAAGCTCTTCCGAAGCTGCCGGAAATTCGCCTCCAGCCGGTCGAGATCGAACACCAGGCAAGGCGCTGGTGGCTGATGCTCGACCAGAAAACGGGCGATCTTCGGTGTCATCGCACCGGCCTCCCTGCCAAGCCCCTTTGGGCGGGGGCTGCCTCGACGGATGCCCGCCTAGCCAAGGCGACGGGCGGAGTTGACGAAACGGTCGAACGAACCAGCGACCAGAACAGTTGCCAGAACGCTTGACGTCGTTGCGTAACCGCGAGGGTCAGAGGCACGTGCGTTGCTGCGTAAGGGCCGCAAATAGGCTCCGATCGCCATGGTTGCAAGGAAAAACATGCCCGGTTGCAGATCGGCGCGGATCGCGCCAAGTGAACCCGATGTCATTGCGGCGGGATCACGCCGAGTCGCGAGCGGGGAGAGAAGCCGGTGAGCGCGGCGCGCGGCGCCGGGCCCGTTTCGTGCTTTCTCGAACCATGCGCGTGATGGTTTCAGACCGGATGTCGCTTTCGGCCGCCGGCTGTGCCTTCTACGCGACCTTCGCCCTCTTTCCGGCGATCAGCATGCTGGTGTTTCTCTACGGCCTGATGTTCGACCCGCACACGGTCGCGCCCCAGCTCAAAAACCTCGAAGCCCTCGTGCCGCCACCCGCCTACGCCCTGATCTCCGAGCGGGTGCAGGCGCTGGTCAGCCATCAAGGCGCGGCGCTGACACTCGGCCTGATCCTCAGCGTCGCGATCACCTACTGGAGCGCCTCGACGGGGACGAAATCCCTGATCTCGGCGCTCAACCTCGCCTATGGGGAGCAGGAGCGCCGCGGTATCCTGGGCTTCCAGCTCGTCGGACTCGGCATGACACTCTCGGGGATCCTCGCTGCCGTATTCGGGATCGCCATCCTGGTCGGGTTGCCGGCAGCGATTCGCTTCCTCGGTTTCTCCGCCCACCAGGGCTCGCTGCTCAAGCTGGCCGGTATCGGCGCGCTCGTGATCTTCGTCCTTGGCGCGCTGGCGCTGCTCTACCGTTTCGGCCCCTCGCGCGCACCGGGCGCGCACCATATCGTGCTGCCGGGAGCGCTCACGGCCACCGTCCTCTGGATCGCCGCTTCGGCACTCTTTTCCGTCTATGTGACCCGGGTCGCGAGTTACAATGTCATGTACGGGCCACTCGCCGCCGTCATCGGCGTCATGATGTGGTTCTACGTCAGCGCCTACGTCGTGCTGTTCGGGGCCGAGCTGAACGCGGCACTCGAGTGCAGCCGCGATCGCCGCGCATGCTGATCCCCCACGCCGGACTCGCTCCGCGTGTCGATCCCGGCGCCTGGGTCGCTCCGGATGCAACGATCGTAGGCGACGTCACGATCGGCAGAGAGTGCCGCGTGCTCTGGGGGGCGCGCCTGATCGGCGAAGGCGGCGGGCGGATTTCGGTCGGACGCGCGGCGATCATCATGGAAAACGCAGTGGTCCGCGCGACACCCCGCCATCCCTGCACGATCGGCGATTGCTGCCTGATCGGCCCCTCCGCACACGTTGTAGGGGCGCGCCTCGGCGACCAGGTCTTCATCGCCACCGGGGCCGCGATCTTCCACGGCGCCGAACTCGGCGCGAGGGCCGAGGTCCGGGTGCACGGAACCGTCCATCTCCGCACCCGGCTGGCTCCGGGCGCGGTCGTGCCGATCGGCTGGATTGCGGTCGGAGACCCGGCCGAGCTCCATCCGCCTTCCGCACACGAGGCGATCTGGGCGGCCCAGGAACCGCTCGACTTCCCGGGCTTCGTCTATGGCTTCGACCGCGCCACGCCCGATCTGATGCGCGCCGTCACAGAGCGGCTGGCGGCGCGGTATGGCGACCATCGCGACGACGCAACAGACCCGGCATGAGAGCGGAAAGAAGATCGGCGCAGCAATGGCTCAGCCACCTCGCGCAAGTGCAGCGCGCTGGCCGGGCCGCCTGGCACGAAGTGAGGGCGCCAGACCGGAACGTCCGGCGCTGGATCCTCGTCTGGGATTTGCCGACCCGGCTGTTCAAATGGCTGCTCGTCTTGTCCGTCGCCATCGCCTTCCTCGCCAGCTCCATGCATCCGCGCGGCCTGCTCTTCGTCACGCACATCGCCGCCGGCTACGCCGTGGTGCTGCTGCTCCTCTTCCGCCTCGCCTGGGGCTTCGCGGGCGGCAGCGAGGCGCGGTTTTCCGCCTTCATCCGCGGCCCCGCCGCCGTCAGAGAGCACGCCGAAGCGCTGCTCCGGCTCCAGCCGGAGGAAACTTCCGGCCACAACCCGCTCGGCGGATGGGTGATCCTGCTGATGCTGGCAACGCTCGGGCTGATCGTGGTAACCGGCCTCCTCACCGAAGGCGTGACCGGCGGGGCCGGCGTCCTGAGCGCACTGCTTCCGTCCAATCTGATCGGCCCGATCGGCTGGCTGCACGGCACGCTCGGCTTTGCCATCATCTGGCTTGCCGGCTTCCATGTCGCGGGCGTGCTGGTCGAAAGCCTGCTGCTCCGCGAGAACCTCATCCGGGCAATGATCACCGGCCGCAAACGCGTGCGCTCGCCGGCACTCACCGACGCCCGTCCTACTCCGTCCTGGCGGGCACTACTGCTTCTTTTCCTGCTCGGCCTTCTCGGGGCGTGGATGATCGCCCACACTCGGCTACCGGCGCATAGCCCGCTGAACGACCTCCGAGTGGGCCTGGCTTACCGATAAAGGCAACCCGAGGACCCTGGCATGGCGGAAAGGAGTACGGCCGCAAGTCCGAAGGGCGAACTCGCGCTCCGGACGCTTGCCATGCCGGCGAACACCAACCCGGCGGGCGACATCTTCGGCGGCTGGGTGATGTCGCTCATGGATCTGGCGGCGGGCCTGGCGGCACGCGAGCACGCGAACGGCCGGGTGGTCACCGCCGCGGTCTCGCGCCTGAGCTTTCTCGCCCCTGTAAAGGTCGGCGATGCCGTCTGCTGCTATGCCAGCCTCACCCGCACCGGCCGCACCTCGATGGTGTTCGAGATTGAGGCCTGGCGGTTGCCGCAAGGGTGGCGGGGCGAGCGGCAGAAGGTGACGGAGGCGGAGTTCACCATGGTCGCGGTGGACGACGAGGGCCGGCCGCGGCCGCTCGACGGGCAATAAACAAGCTTCACGGAGTGAAATCTTCTTTCAATCCAGCCTAAGCTAGCTTATCTCCGTAGGATGACCTCGATTGGTGCCTTCGAAGCGAAGAACAGGCTCGGTCAACTGCTTGATCTGGTCGAACGCGGGGAGGTTGTGACCATTACCCGCCATGGCAAGGAAGTCGCGCGCTTGGTGCCCGTGCACCCTGGCCTCAACCGCGAGGAGGCGCGTGCCGCGGTACGGCGCCTGCGCGAACGCGCCGAGCAGCGCAAGTTCGGGCACTTTGACTGGGCCGAGTGGAAGTCGTTCCGCGACAACGGGCGTCCGTGAGCCTGGATCGATCTCTGGTGCTCGATAGTTCGGCCACGCTGGCCTGGATCTATAGCGACGAGACCACCGCAGCGATCCGTCTCGTGTTCGGCACGATTGCCGAGGACGGCGCGATCGTGCCGCAGTTCTGGCGGCTGGAGGTCGCCAACAGCCTGACCGCGGCGGTGCGCCGCGGCCGGATCGATGCCGATTTCCGCCGTGCCGCGCTCTCCGACCTCGCACTGCTCGACATCCGCACTGATCCCGACACGGGCGTCCATGCCTGGACGAGGACACTCGAGCTCGCCGATCGCTTCCGTCTCGCGCTCTACGATGCCGCCTATCTGGAGCTCGCAGAGCGCCGTACGCTGCCGCTCGCGACGCTCGACGAAGATCTCTCCGCCGCTGGAGCCGCTCTCAGCCTCGGCATACTCGGGGGCACGGCAGCGGGCTGAGCGCAGGTGTGGCGGGTTCCCACGGAGAGAGCGCGCACCGTTCACACTTCGATGGTGTTCGAGATCGAGGCCTGGCGGCTGCCGCAGAGGTAGCGGGGCGAGCGGCAGAAGGTGACGGAGGCCGAATTCACCATGGTCGCGGTGGACGACGAGGGCCGGCCGCGCCCGCTGGAAGCGCAGCAAGTGAACCTCCCGGAGCGGCGCTGAGCACTCCGGCTTTGCGGCTGCGCCGGTGACCGGGATGGGCGCCGAGAGGGCGCGGGGTCGGTGACGCGCGCATTTTGTGCGGGTGCCGGACTGGCTTATCGGGATACAGATAAACAAATAATACTTGACAGGAAGGCAGATTGGACTCACCGAAATTTTTTGCCGAGTCGGTTGCTTGGCGGCCGATAAGCTGATGGGGAACGACCAGAGAACGAGAAGGAACCGCGGTTCATGGCGGGATCGTGGTACCAAGGCGCCAGTTCAGCCGGTCTTGCCATCGATGAGCTGAAGAGAACGCCCTTGGAGTGCCGAACGATGATGGTCACACGAGGCGGAAATGGATACTCGGGGTCTGCAAGCAATCATTGAGGAAGTTGTCAAAGAGCGATTCCCCGGCACGCGTGTCCACGAAGTTCTTGTCGAACCTGACTTGGACAATGATGACGATCCCGTGCTGCGGATTACGGTGGTGCTTGAAAGCACTCCCGAGGATCTTGCGCGCGACCGGCTCGTAGGGTTTGTCCGGCACTTGAAGTCCAGGCTTTTGGAGGCAGAGATAGAGGAGTTCCCCCTCGTTAGCTTTGTCTCAAAAAAAGAAGCTGGTGCATTAGGGCTTGGACTCAACTGATCTAATAAAAATCGCACAGATATTACTGGCTTCGAGTAAAAAGAGGCCAGTTATGGCTTGCTGTCGGCGGGCCGTGAGTTCGTGTTACTATGCGTTATTTCATTGCTTGGCGCGCGAGTGCGCAAATTTGCTTATCGGGGGCACCGGCCCGGACAGGAGCCTGGAAGCGTGGCGGCAGGTGTATCGGTCCCTTGAACACGGATCGGCAAAGGACCGCTGCAGGGACAGCAATATGATAAGGAAATTTCCCAAGGGAATAGAAGATTTTGCCAATACCTTTGTGACAATGCAGGCGAAACGTCATGATGCGGATTACGCCCCCTATGTCAAATTTGATAAATCTTCTGTTGCGTCCGACATTGTCCTGGTCGAACAAGCCATCAATGACTTCAAATCATCTAAAACCAAGGACCGCCGCGCCTTTTGTGCTTATGTGCTCTTGAAGAAGCGCTCCTGAAAATGAGGGTTCCAAGCTGAGGTACCGCTGCGCTTGACGGTCCCGGTGAATGAGAACAAAATAAGAACATGCGTCCCGCTCTCGCTCTCCTCCGCGCCCGTATCCAGCGGCTCGAACGGCCGGCAGAGCGCCGCCCGGAGGTGCTGGCATTCGGCGTCGCCGGGATCGACGCACACTTGCCCGGCGGCGGCCTGGCGCTTGGCGCCTTGCACGAGATCGCCGGCAGCGCAGCGGATGGCGCAGCGACTTTGTTCGCGGCCGGCTTGCTGGCGCGCCTGGAGGGTCCGGTGCTCTGGTGCCACGGCGCGCGTGACCTTTTCACCCCGCTCTTTGCTCCCGGTCTCGCCGGGGCCGGGCTTGCCCCGGACCGTGTGATCCATCTCGAAGCCGGACCTGAGAAAATGGCCCTGTTGGCGATGGAAGAAGGGCTCGGCCAGCCCGGTCTCGCCGGCGTCGTCGGCGAATTTTCCCACCTCCCGATGCTCGCCTCCCGACGCTTGGCGCTGGCCGCAGAAACCTCCGGCGTTCTCGCCCTCGCATGCCGCGCAAAACAGGAATCAGGGGAAGGAACAATCGCGCCCATCGCGGCGGTGACGCGCTGGCACGTCTCCCCTTTGCCCGCTCCTCGCCTGCCCTGGCCTGGCCTCGGGCGCGCGCTCTGGCGGCTCGATCTCGTTCGCTGCCGCGGCCGGGCGGCGGCATCCTGGGTAGTGGAGGCGTGTGATGCGACGGGTCGTCTCGGTATGGTTGGCCGCAATCCCTGCCGATCTCGGGCGCCGCTCCGGGAAGAACGCGCCCGCGCCTGAGGCCGCTCTCCGTACCATCGCCATCTGGTGCTTTCGCTACGCTCCGCTGGTCGCCCTCGATCCGCCGGATGGGTTTTGGATCGACATCACAGGCTCGGCGCATCTTTTCGGAGGGGAATCGGTCCTGCTCTCCGCTCTCCGCGCCCGCCTCGCCGCCGCCGGCCTCACTGCCCACGCGGCCATCGCCGACACGCCGGGCGCGGCGCGCGCGCTCGCCCGCTTCGGAGAGAAGAAGGAGATCATTGTCCCACCGGCAGGCCTCGCTGCCGCGCTCGCTCCTCTGCCGCCGGCAGCACTCGGCCTTTCAGGGGAGGCTGCCGCCCTTGCCCGGCGTCTCGGCATCACCTCGATCGCAGCACTTGCCGCCCTGC
>JBOHMK010000249.1:0-5667 GCA_050730115.1 Acetobacteraceae bacterium | reverse complement strand
GTTCCTGCCGCCGGGCGGACTGCTGGGGCGGATGGGGCGGATCGGGCAAATTCCGGGTGAGATCGTGCAGGGGCGCTACGACATGATCTGCCCGGCCCACTCCGCCTTCGAGCTGGCTGCCGCCTGGCCGGCGGCGCGGCTCACGATCATCCCTGACGCCGGACACTCGGCCCTGGAGCCCGGCATTCGCCGCGCCCTCGTTGCCGCCGTGGAGCGCCTGCGCACCGCGCGCTGAGGACCGCACTTCGTGCCACCCGCCCCGGGGGCGAGGGTTTGCGGGCACCACGCCTATCGGGAGGGGCCTGACGGAGAGCTATCCGCCGAGCCTGAGGTCGAAGGCCCGGCCGAGAGTCATCTCCCCGCCCCTCGTCAGGGTCACCGCGCGGCTCTCCCCGACGCGGCGAATCCAGCCCTTCGCAAACCAGGCTCGGTTCATCGCGCTGCCCACGGTGCCACCGATGTGCGGCCGGCGCTCGCTCCAGTCGAGGCAGGGCCGGCAGAAGATGCGCCCGCCGCCGCGACGCGCGGCCTCGGCACGGGCTGCCTCGAGATCGACGGCGAGGTCCGAAAGGAAGGCCGCGCCGCTCTCGGTCAGGGCGCCGCCGTCCGGCGAGAGCTCGATCTGGCCGCGCGCGATCATGCGGTCCGCCATCGCGACCGCGACCTGGCCGGCGAGATGGTCATAGCAGGTCCGGGCGTGGCGGAGTGCCAGGTCGCGCGGCCCGGTTCGCGGCGCCCGACTGACTGGTGGCCTGCCGCTGCCCGCCGCCACCGCCATGATGCTTTCCAGCATCCGGGCGACCTCTTCCGAGGCCAGCCGGTGATAATGGTGCCGCCCCTGCCGGGCCATCGCAAGCAACCCGGCCGCGGTCAGATGTGCCAGATGGCCGCTCGCCGTCTGCGGCGTGACCCCGGCGGCGCGCGCCAGTTCCGACGCGGTGAGCGCACGTCCGTCCATCAGCGCGATCAGCATGTTGGCGCGCGCCGGATCGCCGATCAGAGCGGCGGTCCCCGCGAATTCGGCCGTGCTCGGCATCCTGCTTGCTCCTTTCCTGCCCGGCCTCAGTACTCGGCTTTGAAGGTGCGGCCGAGATCGGGGCCGGTGCCGAAGTAATGGCGAAAAACATAGAGCAGTGGGCTCCAGCGTCGCGTGTCAATGTGGTTGGTGCCCGGAATCACCAGATACCGGTGCGCATGCACCCGAAGCACGCGCGCCTCGATGATCTGGTATGCTTCCGGCCGCCCCTGGGGCCAGTCACCCGCCGGGTCATGTACGTCCATCACCTCTGCCTCGAACTGGAGCGGGCATTCGGCGATGCGCGGCGGCTTCACACTCTCGGAGGAGAGTGGGGTGAAGCCGGCGCGCGCGAACTTTCCCGGCTCGAACTCGTAGCCGATCCGCGCCTTGTGGCCGGGCACCGGGTTGCGGCCGGTCGTGCGGGCCAGGGCTTCCACTTGCGACCAGAGTTCGGGGGTCGGAAAATTGACCACCAGTTCCCGTTCCCTGACCGCGTTCTCACGCCCCTTGCTGGTTGCCGTGAGACCGAGGACGAGACGGTCGAACAGGGCCCAGATCGACGACATCGGCGAGATATTACTCGTCTGGTCACTGTTCAAAGTGGTCAGAAGTGCGACCGGAGTGCCGACATAGAGCACCGACGGCGCGATCGTGATGTGATCCGCGATTCCGTGCGGGCTGGCGAGATCTGTGAACCCGGGTTGCATTCGGTGGCTCCATCGCATGCAACCCCACATAATGACGCTCGCCGGACGAATGCTTCGGCGGACGCCGAAGCGGCGCCGGATGTTTCAGCCGCTGTCGCTGGCCTCCAGGCGCGCGATCTGCTGACGCATGGCATCGAGCAGCGCCTGCACGTCCTGCCCGCCGTTGCGGGTGATCACGCTCGCGTAATCGCTCCGCTGGGTGATGCGGAGGCTGGTCCCCTCGGCCACCAGATCGACGATTTCCGGGCTGCCGGAAGCGAAGCTTACCATCCATTGCAAACTGGCCGGCTGGTTGTTCGGGATCCGGATCGTGGTCGAGACCGCGATGTCGCCGTTCAGGGGCTCGGCGCGGTCGAGCGTGAAGGTCGTGCCCTTGTACTGGCTGAGGCGGCCGGTGACGTTGAACACCAGATACTGGCGGAAGAGGGAGAGATAATCCTGCCGCTGCCGAGCGGTCGCGACTCGCCAGAACCGCCCGAGCGCGAAGCGTGCGACCCCGTCCACATCGACGGCCTGGTCGACGATGCGCGCCAGGGCCTGGCGTTTCTCTTTGCCGTTTCCGCGGCCGTTGACCACCGCGAGGATCGCATCCCCGGTGCGCCGGATGAAAGCCTTGGCCTCGGAAATCTGGTCCTCGGCGCCGGCCGGTCGCGCCGACAGAAGGACAAGGCCCGCCAGGAGCACGCTGCGACGATCGGGCATGGGCTCACTCGCTCGGTTGTTTCGGGAGATCGAACCAGACCGGAATGGTCCTCTCGCGGCCCTTTCGCGCGGCCTCGATGGCGGCTTCGCGATGCTGGCGGTAGAGGCTCCGGAAGGTGGCATAGGGATCGAGCGCCGTCCGCTTCACCGAATCGATGGCCGGCAAATTCTGCGCGTATTGCGAGATCGTGGTGGTGCCGAGGGTGGCCCAGTTGAAGGCGGTGACACCGGGGCCGCTGCCGAGGGCCCGCATCGGGGTTGCAACCGTGCTCGCGGCAAAGCCGAAGGTATCGCGCGGGTCGGAGGGGCCGAGCAGCGGCAGGAACAGGTAGGGTCCCGGCGGCACGCCCCAGACTGCGAGCGTCATGCCGATATCGGAAGGATGATTCGGGTAGCCCCAATCGGACGCGACGTCGAACAGGCCGCCCAACCCGAACGTCGAATTGATGAGAAAGCGCATCAACGTATCGCCGGCACGCCGTGGCTTCGCCTGCATGACGTCATTGGCGAAGCGCACCGGGCCGCCAAGATTGGAGAACAGGTTGGTGACGTTGTTGCGTACCGGCTCCGGCACCACCGAGCGATAAGCGCGGGCGAGCGGCGTCAGGCTGACCGAGGCGATGCTGTTGCTGACCGAATACAGCACCCGATTGGTCGGCTCGAGCGGATCGTTGGTCTGGCGAAACGCTGCCAGCGCCTCGGGCTTGCTGGCCGGAGGCGGCGTCGCGCAACCGGCCAGAGCGGCGGCGGCGAGGAGCAGAACGAGAAGGACGGGTCGCGGACCAGGTATGCGCATCTCGGTCGGAAATCCTCAGGGATCGGCGGGGTCAACGCCGCGTTCTACCATGCCGGGCCGGCCCGGCAACGCGACCGGGAGCCACCGGGAAGTGTCGGGTCGGCAGGGCGGTCCCCGCCACCCTTGCCTTGAACGGGCGAACCGCGCCAAGAGAACGCCATGACACGCCCCATTTCCTGGCCTTCCGCCGGCGCGCTCGAGCGCTGGCTGACCGGGCCACGCTTCCACCCGTTGCCGAATCGTTCCCCCGGAACGCCGCCGCCACTGCTTTCCTTCGAGTTCTTCCCGCCACGCACCGAGGCCCTGGAAACACAGCTCTGGGCATGTATCCGGCGTCTCGAAGTCTTGAGGCCGCGGTTCGTCTCGGTCACTTACGGAGCCGGCGGTACGACGCAGGAACGCACCCACGCGACCGTGGTGCGCCTGGTCAGGGAAACGCCGCTGGTGCCGGCCGCGCACCTCACCTGTGTCGGCGCCGACCGTGGCGAGATCGCGGCGGTCGCGCGGCGCTATTGGGAGGCGGGGGTGCGTCATATCGTGGCACTCCGCGGCGATCCACCCGCCGGCACACGATACGCGCCGCATCCCGGGGGGTTTGCCTTTGCATCCGACCTGGTTGGCGGGCTTCGCAAGGTGGCCGATTTCGAGATCTCGGTGGCCGCGTATCCGGAAACTCATCCCGAGGCCACAAGCCCTGGCGCTGATCTCGATAATCTGAAGCGAAAACTCGATGCCGGCGCGAACCGTGCGATCACGCAGTACTTTTTCGACACGGCTGTCTATTTCCGCTTCCTCGACCGGTGCCTCGCCGCCGGTATTACGGCGCCGATCGTGCCTGGGATCATGCCGGTTTCCAACTACGCGCAGGCGGTGCGGTTTTCGGCGCTGTGCGGGGCGAGCGTGCCCGCCTGGCTCGGCGAAATGTTCGAGGGAACCGATGCAGATCCAGAGATCCGGCGGATGGTCGCGGCAGTGGTGGCGGCGGAGCAGGTGCGGCTGCTGCAGGCCAGTGGCGTTGACGAATTTCATTTCTACACGTTGAACCGTCCCGAGCTGACCTACGCGATCGCGCATATCCTGGGAGTCCGCCCGGCGGCAGCGAATGCTGCGCCGGCTCCTGGCTCCGAGCCGGCCGCGCTCTCCGCAACGTCGTCGTGAGCGACTATCTCGCGCGCCTCAATCCGGAGCAACGCCGGGCGGTTGAGACTCTCGATGGCCCGCTTCTGGTGCTGGCCGGCGCCGGTACCGGGAAGACGCGTGTGTTGACCACGCGCTTTGCGCATATCCTCCTCCAAGGCCGCGCCGCACCGTGGCAGATACTCGCCGTCACCTTCACCAACAAGGCGGCGCGCGAGATGCGCGAGCGGGTCGCGGCGATGCTAGGTCAGCCGGTCGAAGGATTATGGCTCGGCACCTTCCATGCGCTGGCGGCACGGATGCTGCGCCGGCATGCCGAATTGGTCCGGCTGAAGCCGGACTTCTCCATCCTCGATACCGACGATCAGCTCCGGTTGCTCAAGCCCTTGATGCAGCGTGCGGGCCTCGATCTGCAGCGCTTTCCGCCGCCGGTGCTGCTGTCGCTGATCCAGCGCTGGAAGGATCGCGGGCTCACGCCCGACCGAATTTCGCCCGCTGAGGACACCGACTTTGCCGCCGGCCGGGCGCGCTCGCTCTACGCCGCCTACCAGGAGCGCCTGGCAGAGGTGAATGCCGCCGACTTCGGCGATCTGTTGCTGCATACCACCGAGCTTCTGCGCCAAGAGCCGGACGTACTCGCGCGATACCAGCGGGCCTGGCGGTACATTCTGGTGGACGAGTACCAGGACACCAATCTCGTGCAGTATCTCTGGCTCCGCCTGCTTGCGCAGGCGCACCGCAATATCTGCTGCGTCGGTGACGACGATCAGAGCATCTATTCCTGGCGCGGTGCGGAGGTGGAGAACATCCTCCGCTTCGAACAGGATTTCCCGGGTGCGACCGTGGTCCGGCTGGAAGCGAACTACCGCAGCACCGCGCCGATTCTGGCCGCCGCTGCGGCGCTGATCGCGCACAATGCCGGCAGGCTCGGCAAGACATTGCGTGCCGGACGGGATGCTCCGGGCGGCGAGAAGGTTGCGGTCATCGGCCTCGAGGATTCGGAAGCAGAGGCGCGGATGGTAGGCCGCAGGATCGAGGCGCTCCGAGGCGAAGGCCATGCGCTTTCGGAAGTCGCCATTCTGGTGCGGGCCGGTTTTCAAACCCGCGCCTTCGAAGAGCGGCTGATCGCCTACGGAATTCCCTATCGCATCGTGGGTGGGCCGCGCTTTTACGAACGGGCCGAGATCCGCGATGCGATCGCCTATTTGCGTGCCGCATTGCGCCCGGGTGACGATCTCGCCTTCGAGCGGATTCTCAATGTGCCGAAGCGCGGGCTCGGTGAGGCGTTCGTGCGCCGACTCCATGAG
>JBOHMK010000248.1:0-2866 GCA_050730115.1 Acetobacteraceae bacterium | reverse complement strand
CCGGCAAACGTCTCGGCGCTCGCCCGCCACGTTTCTACCAGCGGTTGTTCACCCGCTGGATGCGGCAAAACACTCGGCAGATTTGGGTCCATCCCCTACTGTACCAACGATTCGGGGAGCAGACGCAATCCTCCAACTCACGGATTTAGGTTTACTGGTATCGTGATGCGCACCGGGGACAGCCAACTGCTGATCGGACGGGTTCTGATCGCCGCTCTCTTCATCCCCGCCGGCATCCAGAAGCTGCTGGGCCGGCAGGGGATCGTGCACGCGCTCACCGATCACCAGACACCACTGCCACTGGTGGGCGGAATCATTGCGGTCGTGCGCGAGATCGTCGTTGCCGGGTTGATCTTGCTCGGCGTCCAGGTGCGGCGATTGGCAATGATTCTGGCAATCTTCACGGTCGCCACGGCGGTGATCGGCCACCCCTTCTGGGAGGTGCCGCCTCCGGCCTACGCCGCGGCATACGGCAGCTTCTTCAAGAATCTGGCGCTCGCCGGCGGCCTCCTCGGGCTATCGGCGGCGGGGGCGGGATGCCTCGCCCTCTGGCGGCATAGCTGAGGCCGTCGCGCCGTTACCATGCCCCGCCGAAGCCGACAAGGGTTGAGGGAAGCGTCGAGCCGGATGCCCAGATGCCTGTTGCGAGCGTCGTCGGTGCGTATTCGCCGAAAGTCCGCTCGAAGGGAAAGGCGTGCGCCTGCCGCCAGTTTGCTGAAAACCCAGGGCAAGGGCTCCGTCCTTGACCCGCCCGATGAGACCTCTGGGGCCTGAGGCCCCAGACCCCCGAACTTCAAGAGAAGGGATTCCAGAGGCGGGCCTTCGGCCGCGTATTTTCCTCGCCGAAGCGATCTATCGTCCGGTGAACCGGGGTTTCTGTTTGGCGAGGAAGGCACGAAACGCATTCTGGAAGTCCTCGGTTTCGGCGAATCCGTTGGCCTCCGCCTGCTCTTCCGCCGAAAGCGGCAGCGGCCCGCGCAGACGGCGGATCGCACGCTTATGGAAGCGTGCCGAAAGCGGGCTGCCCTCGGCGATCCGCTCGGCCAGCGAGAGCGAGGCCGGCCAGACTTCCTGATCCGCAACGACCCGCGAGAGCAGCGCCTTCTCGTAGGCTTCGCGTCCGTTGAAGATGCGGCCTTCGATCAGGAGCTCGGCGGCGACTCCGCTGCCGGCGAGCGAGAGGATCGGGTCGATCTCGGCGTAGGAATACCAGATGCCGAGATTGCGCGCCGTGATGCCGAAGCGGATGCTCTCGCCGCCGACGCGGAAATCGCACATGGTGGCGATTCCGGCACCACCGCCGATGCATGCCCCTGCGATCGCCGCGACCACGGGATGGCGGCAGAGCCGGATCGACTGCATGCCGTGGTGGACGCTCCCGGCGTAACGATCTTCGAGCACGCGCGTGCCGCGCTCGGCGGCGAAGGCGGCGATGTCGGCACCTGCGGAGAAATTGCCGCCGGCACCCGTAATGATGACGGCGCGGAGCTGATCGTCCGCCGATAGACTGTCCATAGTCTCGGCCAGCGTGTCCCACATCGCGCGGTCGAGAGCGTTGCGCACCTCCGGTCGGTCGAATGTTACAATGGCGATCTCGCGCTCCCGCGAGAGCCGAAGCCCGGCATGCGGCATCGTTTTTCTCCTCGTCCTGACCGAGGCTGCGGTCTAGACCCGTGTTGGGAGGCGCGTGTAGCCCCACGCCGGTCCTGGACGTGTCGGGGTGGCGATCGACGCTCTGAGGCGATGCCGCCCCAGGTGATTATCAAGCTGGCGATTACCAGGCTGGCGATTACAGGCTAAAGACGGCCAATGGCGGCTCTCCGGCTCGTAAGTGAAGGCCGATGCTCACTCTGATCGATCTCGCCGGGGCGGTGGCGTTGCTGCTCTGGGGCGTGCACATGGTCCGGAGCGGGGTGGAACGCGCCTACGGACCGGCGCTCCGGCGCATGCTCGGGCAAATGCTCGGGGGGCGGCTGCGCGCCTTCGCGGCGGGGCTCGGAGTGACCGCGATTCTGCAGAGCAGCACGGCGACCGGCCTGATGGTCACTTCGTTCGCTGCCGGCGGGCTGGTCGATCTGACGCCCGGCCTCGCCGTGATGCTCGGCGCCAATGTCGGCACCACCCTGATCGTCCAGGTGCTGTCGTTCAACGTCACCTGGCTTGGAGGGCTCGCCATCCTGGCTGGGGTGCTGATGTTTCGCCGTGGCGGCGGCTCACGGGTGCACGATCTCGGCAGGGTGCTGATCGGGCTTGGCCTGATACTGGTGGCGCTCGACCAGTTGGAAGCGCTGGTGGCCCCGCTTGGGCACACGGAAGCGTTGCGCGTTGCCCTCGGGGCGCTCTCCTCGCAACCGGGAATTGCGGTGCTGCTCGGCGCCGTGCTCGCCTGGGGAGCGCATTCCTCCGCGGCGGTTGTGCTGCTCGTGGTGTCGCTCTCGGGCAATGGCGGCCTGGGATTGCCGGCGGCGATCGCGATTGTGGTCGGGGCCAATCTCGGCAGCGCCGTCAATCCGCTGACGGAGGCCGCCGGACCCGACCCTGCCGGGCGTCGGCTGCCGCTTGGCAACCTCTTGAACCGGGTCCTCGGCACGATCGTGATGCTGGCCGCCTTCGGGCTGATCGTCCCGGCATTGAAGGCTCTCGGCCTGCCGCCGGGCCGGCTGATCGCCGACTTCCACACCGGGTTCAACCTGGTGCTTGCGGCTGCCTTCTTCCCGTTTCTCGGGTTCTACGCGAAGCTTTTGCGTCGGATGTTGCCGGCGGTCCCAGGTGCGACCGCGCCGGACCGACCGCTCTATCTGGACCCGGCGCTGGCGGAGAGCCCGCCGCTGGCGCTGGGTGCGGCGGCGCGCGAGGCGCTCCGGAT
>JBOHMK010000247.1:0-18470 GCA_050730115.1 Acetobacteraceae bacterium | reverse complement strand
CCAAGGGCATGACGCTCCCCTTCATCTCCTATGGCGGCTCTTCGATGCTGGCGATCGGCCTCGAAATGGGAATGCTGCTGGCGTTGACGCGCCGGCGGCATCACGCTGACCGGTGAACGCCCCGGTGAACATCATGCCGGGCCGCCGGAACCCCACCCGCCAGAAGCAGGGCGTTCCGCATTCCCTCTCTGCACGTGAAGGTGCGGACCAAGGCAAACCTCGGCAGGCGTCGGCAGGCGCGCCCGCCGGGCCGGTGATCATCGCTGCCGGCGGCACTGCCGGGCACGTCTTCCCCGCGGCTGCCCTGGTTGCGCAACTCGGCGCACGCGGCCTCCGATCCGTGGTCCTCACCGACCGGCGCGCGGCACGGCAGGATTTCGGAACCGCCGAACTGCACGTGATCGCGGGTGGCGGCTTCGCCGGCCGCGGCCCGCTACGGGCGCTCGCGGCAGTGCTGTCGACCGCGCGCGGAACCTTGGCCGCGTGGCGCCTGATGGCGAGACTTCGTCCAGCGGCGGTTGTCGGTTTCGGCGGCTACCCCTCACTCGCCCCGGTGCTCGCCGCGCGGCTGTTGCGACCGCGGCCAGCCATCATTCTGCACGAACAGAACGCCGTGCTCGGCCGCGCCAATCGCGCGCTTGCTCGGCTCGCCGATGGAATCGCCTTGAGCTACGCCGCGACCCGCCATGCGCCGGCGGCCGCCGTCGTCACCGGCAATCCGGTGCGCAGTGCCGTCGCGGCGCTCAGCGGACGGCGCTACGCGCCGCCGGCCGGCAAGGAACCGGCCCGTCTTCTGGTGCTCGGCGGTTCCCTCGGCGCCCGCGTCTTTGCGGACCTGGTGCCGATTGCGCTCAGTGGATCGTCGATCCGCAATCGCCTCCAGGTGGTTCAGCAATGCCGCCCCGAAGACCTCGCCCGCGTACAGGCTCACTATCACGATGCGGGGATTGAGGCGGAACTGGCCGCGTTTTTCCCCGACCTGCCGGAGCGGATGGCGTCGAGCGACCTCGTGATCGCACGCGCCGGCGCCTCGACCGTGGCCGAGCTGGCGGCGATCGGGCGTCCTTCCATCCTCGTTCCGCTGCCGGGCGCGATCGATCATCACCAGCGCGCCAACGCTGCCTGCTTTGCTCTCCAGGGCGGGGCGTTCGTTCTGCAGCAAACCGGCCTCACTCCGGACCGGCTTGGCGCGGTGGTTGCAGAACTCCTCGATGACCCCGAGCGGTTGCAGCAGATGGCGACCGCCGCCCTGCGCTTCGGGCGGCCGGATGCAGGCGAAGAACTCGCCGGTCTCGTGGTTGCCGCGACGGTCGGAAAGGGCAGGCAATGAGGGCGCTGCCACTTTCAATCGGGCCGATCCATTTCGTCGGCATCGGCGGTATCGGCATGTCCGGCATCGCCGAAGTACTGCACAATCTCGGTTATTCCGTGCAGGGCACCGACATCGCCGAAAGCCCCAATGTCGCCCGCCTCCGCGCGGCCGGGATTCCACTCGCCATCGGCCACGCCGCCGAACATCTCGGGGCGGCGGAAGTGGTCGTCGTCTCGAGCGCGGTCAAACCCGACAACCCGGAAGTGCTCGCCGCTCGCCGGCGGTTCCTGCCGATCGTCCGCCGTGCCGAGATGCTCGCCGAACTGATGCGGCTGCGCTGGTCGATCGCCATTGGCGGCACCCACGGCAAGACCACGACCACCAGCCTGATTGCTGCCGTGCTGGAGGCCGCCGGCCTCGATCCGACGGTCATCAACGGCGGCATCGTCAATGCCTACGGCACCAACACGCGCCTCGGGGCCGGTGACTGGATGGTCGCCGAAGCCGATGAAAGCGACGGCAGCTTCCTTCGTCTGCCGGCGGTGATCGCGGTCATTACCAACATCGATCCGGAGCATCTGGACCACTGGGGCACCGCCGAAGCGATGCAGGACGGGTATCGCCAGTTCGTCGCCAACATTCCCTTCTATGGCTTCGCCGTGCTGTGCCTTGACCACCCCGTGGTCCAGCAGATGATCCCAACGCTCTCGGATCATCGCCTTGTAACCTACGGCTTCTCTCTGCAGGCCGACCTCAGGGCCGAGCGCACGATCACCGATCGCCTGGGCGCTACCTTCGAAGCCGCCGCGACCGATCGGCGGACCCGCCGCACCCGCCGCCTCGGCCCGTTCCGTCTGCCGATGCTCGGCGCGCACAACATCCAGAATGCGCTCGCCGCCCTCGCGGTCGGGCTGGAGATGGAGATTCCCGAGGCGACGCTGCAAAGCGCGCTCGCCGCCTTCCGCGGTGTCAAGCGCCGCTTTACGAAAACCGGCGAGGTCGGCGGCATCACCGTGATCGACGATTACGGGCACCACCCGGTCGAAATCGCCGCCGTGCTGAAGGCCGCCCGCCAAGCGGGCGCTCGCGATGTGATCGCGGTCATCCAGCCGCACCGCTACACCCGATTGGCCTCCCTCTTCGATCAGTTCTGCACCTGCATGAATGACGCCGGCACGGTGATCGTGGCGGATGTCTATCCGGCCGGCGAGGCGCCCATCCCGGGGGTAACCCGCGATGCGCTGGTCGAGGGGCTGCGTGGCCGCGGCCACAAGAGCGTGGTGCCCCTCACCAGCCCCGAACATCTGGCCGAGATGGTGGGCGCGATCGCCCGCGCCGGTGATTTCGTGGTCTGCCTCGGCGCCGGCTCCATTACCCACTGGGCCAACGCACTGCCGGCGCAACTCACCCTGCTTCAAGCCGCACCCCGCGCCGCCGGCGGGGCCAGGCGATGAGCGCGGCCATGCTCTCACCCCATCTCATCGACTCGCTCCCTCCCGTGCGCGGTCGTGCGACCGGAGGCGCGCCGCTCGCCCCGTTCACCTGGTTTCGGGCTGGCGGCCCGGCCGAGGTGCTGGTCCGTCCGGCGGATGCCGATGATCTCGCAACCTTGCTCGCCGGGCTGCCACCCGAGGTGCCGCTCACGGTGATCGGCGCCGCCTCCAACCTCATCATTCGCGACGGCGGGATTCCAGGCCTCGTCGTCCGCCTCGGCGGCCGCGGTTTCGGCGCCGTTGTGGTCGAGGAAGGTGCCGTGCTCGCGGGCGCGGCAATGCTCGACGTCACGGTCGCCGAAGCCGCCGCCGCCGCCGGGCTTGCCGGTCTCGAGTTCCTTTCCGGCATCCCTGGCAGCATCGGCGGGGCCGTTACCATGAACGCCGGAGCCTACGGCGGCGAATTGGCCGAGGTGCTCGACTGGGCCGAGATCGTGAGCCGTTCCGGCGAAATGGTTCGCCTTACGGCCGCTGATCTGGCGCTGACCTACCGCCGGTCCTCGCTGCCGTCGGGTGCGGTCGTGGTCCGTGCCCGGCTCCGTGCCCATGCCGGCAATCCCGCGGTGATCGCCGCCCGCATGGCCGAAATCCGCAGCTCTCGCGAAGCCACTCAGCCCGTGCGCGCCCGCACCGGCGGCTCCACATTCCAGAACCCTCCCGGCATGAAGGCGTGGGAGCTGATCGAATTTGCCGGCTGCCGCGGCCTCAGGCGCGGCCACGCAGAGGTCAGCGAAAAGCACTGCAACTTCCTGATCAACACGGGCGAGGCGACCGCAGCCGACCTCGAAGGGCTCGGCGAAGAGGTGCGGGCGAGGGTCCTCGCCGCCAGCGGCATCACGCTCGAATGGGAAATCCGCCGCCTCGGACTGCCGGGCAAAGGCGCCGCGCCATGAAACGTGTGGCCGTGCTCCAGGGCGGTATCTCCGCCGAACGCGAGGTCAGTCTCTCAACCGGGGCCCAGGTGATCGCCGCCTTGACCGAGGCCGGCTTCGCGGTCACGCCAATCACCGTCGGCCCAGACCTTTCGGCTCTGATCGCCGCCTTGAGCCCGCCACCCGACGCCGTGTTCAACGCGCTGCACGGTCGTTTCGGCGAGGACGGTGCGATCCAAGGCGTGCTCGACTGGCTCGGCATCCCCTACACCCATTCCGGCGTCCGCGCCTCCGCACTCGCCATGGACAAAATCGCGGCCAAGGCCGCTTTCGCCGCCGCCGGCCTGCCTGTTGCCCGCCACGTCCTGGTCGCCGTCGAAAGCCTCGCCAAAGCGGATCCGATGCCTCGCCCCTACGTCGTCAAACCGCCGAACCAGGGCTCTTCGGTCGGCGTCGCGATCGTCCACGACGGCGACAACAGGGTTGGGGAAATCTGCGCGGCCTGGGGCTTTGGCCCGCTCGCCATGGTCGAGGAATTCATTCCTGGCCGGGAACTCACGGTCGGTGTCATGGGCGGTGAATCACTCGCCGTGACCGAAATACGCCCCGCCGACGGCTTCTATGATTACGACGCCAAATATGCCCCGGGCGGCTCCCGCCATCTCATCCCGGCCCCACTGCATCCCGCTGCTTATGCCGCGGCCATGGAGATCGCCGCCGCCGCCCATGCCGTTCTCGGTTGCCGCGGCGCCTCGCGTGCCGACCTCCGCTACGACGACACCGGGGGCGAGCCTGGCCGCCTCGTTCTGCTCGAAATCAACACCCAGCCTGGCCTGACCCCGACCTCGCTCCTGCCTGAGCAGGCCGCGCATCGCGGCATGAGCTTCCGCGCGCTCTGCGCCTGGATGGTGGAGAACTCCTCATGCCGCGCGTGAAGCGCACACCGCGCAACAGCATCACCGATCGGCCCCGCCGCGCCGCTTTACTCCTGCGCCGCCAGCGGGGCCGCCTCCGCTTGGCCGCGTTCGCGATCGTGGTCGTCGTGGCGCTGCTCGGCGTCTCGGCGGCGCTGAACGCCGCCGCCCCGGCGTCCAGCCTGGTTGGCATGCAGGAGCGCTTGGGTAAGCTGGCCGCGCTCGCCGGCTTTCGAATTGAGCGTGTCGTCGTCCTTGGCCGTGATCACACTTCAGCCGCTCTGCTCGAGGCGGCTCTCGGGGTTCACAAGGGCGACCCGACGTTCGGATTTTCGCTCGCCGCCGCCCGCGCCCGGATTGAGAGCCTGCCCTGGGTGAAGAGCGCGGTGCTCGAACGGCGCCTGCCCGGCACCATCATCGTTTCGATCACTGAACGTAGCCCGCTTGCGATCTGGCAAAACGACGGCCGCTTCTCGGTGATCGATCGTCTCGGCGACACCCTGGTCGAGCGCGACGTCCGCGCTTTCCGCGGCCTGCCCCTGGTGGTCGGCCCCGGTGCCCCGAAATACGCAGCGACCCTGCTCGACGCCCTCGCCGACCTGCCCGCTCTTGAACAGCGCCTCGCCGCTGCCGTGAGGGTGGGAAGGCTGCGCTGGAACCTGGTCCTCAAGGATGGCACCACCGTCGAGCTTCCGGGTGGTCACGCCCCCGCGGCCCTGATCCGCTTGGCCGCGATCGAGGCCCGTTACGCGCTGCTCGAACGCCCACTCGCCGTCGTCGATATGCGCCTTGCAGACCGGCTCGTACTGCGGCCATGGCCCGCGCATGCCACGGCTGCCGGCGCGCCGCCCGAGCGGCCTCCGGGGCCACCGGTTGGGGGCGGCCGATGAAAGACTTCTCGCCCCGTCGAACCCTTCCTCCGCATACCGCCCAGGAGCCGCCTCGTCGCCTTGCCCGCAGCGGCCTGTTCGGCGTGCTCGATGTCGGATCGACCAAGATTACCTGCCTGATCGGTCGCGCCGAATCGGACCTGGCGCTCCGCGTCATCGGCTTTGGCTGGCAGAAGGGCCGCGGTGTGCGCGCCGGCGGTGTCACCGATCTTGCCGACGCCGAAAAGGCCATCCGCACCGCCGTCGGCCAGGCCGAGGACATGGCCGACACCAGCCTCCGGGCCGTCACCGCTAACCTCTCCTGCGGCCAGCCGGAAAGCCGGCTCTTCAACGTGCAATGGCCAGTCGGCGGACGCCCGGTCGCCGACGAGGACGTGCAGCGCGTCGTCTACGAGGCGCGTGCACGCGCCCTTGCAGACGGCCGGGAAACCATCCACGCTCTGCCGCTCAGCTTCGCCGTCGATGAGACCGCGGACGTCGCCGACCCGCGCGGCCTGTGCTGCGAGACACTCACTGCCCGCCTGCATATCATCGACGCCGCGACCTCGGCACTCCGTAACTTTGGCGTCTGCCTCTCGCGTGCCGACCTCGAGATCACCGAGATGGTCTCGGCCCCGTTCGCCGCCGGGCTTGCCGTGCTGGTCGAGGACGAGCGCCTGCTCGGTGCCACCGTCATCGACATGGGCGGCGGCACCACCGGGATGGCGGTGTTCGGCGAGAGCCAGATCCTGCACACCGCTACACTCCCCGTCGGCGGCATTCACGTCACCAACGATCTGGCCCGTCTGCTCTCGACGCCGGTCGCGCATGCGGAACGTCTGAAAACTCTTTACGGCAGCGCGGAACCGAGTCCCGACGATGAGCGCGAGATGCTGCCGGTGCCGCTGGTCGGCGAGGAAGAGCACCACATCGCGCGCGTGCCGCGGTCGATGCTGGTCAGCATCATCCGCCCGCGTCTCGAGGAGACCTTCGAAATGGTCAAGGAGCGGCTGGAGGCGAGCGGCCTCAGCCGCATCGCCGGCACGCGCGTCGTCTTGACCGGTGGCGCCGCCCAGCTCTCGGGCGTACGCGAGATGGCAGCGCGCATCCTCGGCCGTCAGGTCCGGCTCGGCCGCCCGCACGGACTCCGCGGCCTGCCCGAGTCGGCCTCCGGCCCCGCATTTGCCACCGCCGCCGGCCTGCTCTCATGGGCCGCCGGCGCCGGCCAGACCATGCACGATCTCGACCTCACCCAACGAGCGGCCCGCGGTTTCATAAGCCGCGTCATCGATTTCCTCAGGCAGCGCCTCTGATGTCTGCCACTCCCACCAACCCGGGCATCGGTGCCCATTTCTGCGAGAGAACCCCGCAATGACCCTCAACCTCACCGTCCCGAAGCAACTGCACACCGACTTCACCCCGCGCATCACGATTATGGGCGTAGGCGGCGGCGGCACCAACGCCGTCGACAACATGATCGCCTTCGATCTGCAGGGCGTAGATTTCGTGGTCGCGAACACCGACGCCCAGCAATTGATGCACGCCAAGGCCGACCGCCGCATCCAGCTCGGGCCGCACCTCACCCAAGGCCTCGGCGCCGGGGCGAAGCCGGAGATCGGCCGCGCCGCGGCCGAGGAGGCTGCCGATGAACTCGAACGCCACCTCGAAGGTGTGCACATGCTCTTCATCACCGCCGGCATGGGCGGTGGCACAGGAACCGGCGCCGCGCCGGTGATCGCTCGCATGGCTCGGGAGCGGAACATCCTCACTGTCGGCGTGGTCACCAAGCCTTTCACCTTCGAAGGCGTGCGCCGCGCCCGTGCAGCCGATGCCGGAATCGAGCAGCTCCAGCAATACGTCGACACGCTGATCATCATCCCGAACCAGAACCTCTTCCGCCTCGCCAACGAACGGACCGGTTGGCGCGAGGCGTTCAAGATGGCCGACCATGTGCTCTACATGGGCGTGCGCGGCGTCACCGACCTCATCGTCTCCCCCGGGCTGGTCAATCTCGACTTTGCCGATATCCGCACCGTGATGGCGGAAATGGGTAAGGCGATGATGGGCACCGGCGAGGCCGAGGGGGAGAATCGGGCCGCCCGCGCGGCCGAGGCCGCCATCAACAACCCGCTCCTCGAAGACACCAGCATGTCCGGTGCCAAGGGCCTTCTCATCAACATCACCGGCGGCGACGACATGACCCTGTTCGAAGTCGATCAGGCGATGAACCGGATCCGCGAAGAGGTGGACGAAGAGGCGAATATCCTGTTTGGCTCTGCCATCGACGACCACGCCAATGGCAAGATGCGGGTCTCGGTGGTGGCGACCGGCATCGATCGCCAGCAGGCTGAGCGCCCGCGTCTGGTCGCGGTCGGCGGCGGCCTCGCCATTGAAGCGGTCGGCCCGGACCCGGTGTTCGCAGCGCACGCCTCTCAACCCCTGCAGGAGCCCGGACCGCTACGGCCGGCCCCGGGCTCACGTCCTCTCGGCCTCCCCTCCGGCGGCTTCTCCCCAGGTCCCGCTCCAGGGCTCGCCATCCATCCGCTGACACCAGCCGAAGAACAGAGGCCACTTTCTCTTGTCCCGCCGTTCCCGGCTGCCACTCAGCCCGCCACCACCGCTGCCGCCCGCGCTCAGTCAACGCCGGGGGCGCCGGCGAGCCCGCCAATCCCGCGGCAACCGATTGGCGGCGCGCCGCCGAATTCCGGCCTCTTCACTGAGAGCGCAGCCGCGCCGTCACCCGGCACGGCACCGGAGCCTCAACGCGCCACCATCTTCCGCCGGGTCACTGACGCGCTGCGCGGCGTGCAGACGGCACTTCCGATGCCGGTCGCGGCCCCGGAACCGTCGCCGCAACCGGGACCGACCGCCAAGGTCAGACTCGCGGCAAGCGAGGATTTTCCGTTCGATATCCCGGCCTTCCTGCGCAAGCAGTCGTCCTGAAACGAAACGGTGGAGCGGCGCAAAAAATGCAATAAGACGAGTTTGTTAGGCGGTAATATCCGGAAATAAACTGTGTCTTCCCGCTTGCCTTTTATGCCGCTTAGCATCCGGGGATGGATGGCTCGCTGCATTCCCTCTCCCGCGATCTGCCCCGGCAGCGGACGCTGCGTAATCCGATCGGCTGCTCCGGGGTCGGCCTGCATTCCGGCGTTCGCATCGCGCTCGAGCTGAGCCCGGCCGCAGCCGACAGTGGCATCGTCTTTCATCGCCGCGACGCTGGCATCGACATCCCGGCTCGCTTCGACCGGGTCGCGGATGGACGCCTTGCCACCCGGCTCGGCGCCATCGGCATGCCGGACATCGGTGTCGCCACGGTCGAGCATCTGATGGCGGCTCTCTCCGCGCTCGGCATCGATAACGCCCGCATCTCGCTCGACGGTCCCGAGGTTCCGATATTGGACGGCTCCGCCGCGCCCTTCGTCTTCCTGATCGACTGTGCCGGCATCGCAACCCAGGAGGCGCCACGCCGCCAGATCACCATTCTCCATCCGGTCCGGGTCGCCGAAGGCGCCTCCTTCGTCGAGCTTTCACCGGCCCCCGCCGGCGGTCTGAAAATGGAGCTTTCGATCGCCTTTGATGCGCCGGCGATCGGCCGGCAGGACTATTCTCTCCTCTTGACCGAACACGGCTTCCGCCGCCAGCTCGCGTCCGCCCGCACCTTCATTACCAGTGATGCGATTGCCGGCCTCCGGGCTCAGGGCCTGGCGCAGGGCGGCACGCTCGATAACGCGGTCGTGGTCGAGCATGCCCGCGTGCTCAACCCGGCCGGGTTGCGTATGCCTGACGAGTTCGTCCGCCATAAGCTGCTTGACGCCGTCGGCGATCTGGCGCTGGCCGGATTACCGATCTCCGGCCGCTTCCTTGCCCACCGCTCCGGGCACGCTCTCAACCATCGCCTGCTCGAGGCTCTGTTCGCTGCCCCCGACGCCTTCCGCATCGACTTGGCACCGCCGCTCGAGACCGCGCCCGCGCTCGCCGCCGCCTGATCCGGAAGCCGCCCCGAATTCCCTGTTCGTTCCCTGTTCCCCCCACCGGGAATTTACCGACAAATCATTGAAGGAACTTCGGAATCCGGCCGCAACAACGGCCGGATTCGCGGTTGTTCCCTGTTCTCGGCAAGGCTCACGCAGCCGCGCGGCCGATTTCAGAGCCGCAATGCTTGCACCGGGTTGCCGCCGGGTTGAGATCGTCAGACAGACACTGCGGGCAGGTCTTGGTCGGCGCCGGGTCACCGAACACGATCTTGCCGATGCGCGCCATAACGAACTTGTACGGCACCACGATCACGAAATACACGACCACCATGAAGATGATGAAATAGATGATCGCGGAGATGAAGGAACCGAGATTGAGGAAGGTACCGTTGCTGCCCCCAGGGATGAGTTGCCAACCGAGCCCGGGACCCTTCGCCCCGCCCTGGGCGGCGGCAATCAGCGGGTTGATGATGTTGTCCGTGAACGCCTTGACCAGATTGCTGAATGCCAGCGCAGTGACCAGCCCGACGGCGACCACGACGACGTCGCCGCGCATCATGAAGTTCCTGAAGCCTTTCAGCATTTCACTTTCCCCTGATTGCAGATTCGGACGCCGGAAAGAAACGGTGTTACAACTCTTGGCCGCGAGTCGCGAGACCCTTGCAGCCGGCTCGCGGCTGAAATCGAAGTGCTTTCATTCCGCTTGCCGGCGCGCGGCCATGAGCCGCCCCTCGGCCTCCGCCCGCGGCATCGTGAGTGCCGCCTCGGCGATCTGAGCCGGGTAGCCGGCCCGGGCGAGTTGGGCGAGTTCGCGCCGGCGACCCGCGGCATCGCTCGAGGCATCCGGACGGAATGGGCCGATGTGGTGCTTGCGGGCAAACACCAGGGCGGCGGCCAGCTCGGCCTCAGGATCTCCGGCGAGGATGGCGGCGAGCTCCCTGCCCCGGAGGCCGTGGCGCATCAGATGCGCGGCGATGCCCCGCCTGGAGGTGCCGGAGCGGGCCAGGCGCCGGGCGCGCGCGGCCGCGAACGCGGCGTCATCCACGACCCCCGACTCGACCAGGCTTGCCACCACCGACCGCGCCGCCGACTGCGCTTCCGCTACCTGAACGGCGATCACATCCGGCGCGGAATCGGCCGCCCTTGCCCAGCGCGCGATCCTGCGGAGCAGCACCCGTAAGAGGCGGGATCTGGTGCTCGGGTAACGGCCGAGATGGGCCAGCGCTGCCCGGTGCAAAAGCTCGGAGTCAGGTGCCTTGCCCGGGCCGGCCATGCCCGAACATGCCACCGGTTGCTCCGCAAGCCAACGCCGCGCCGCCTTCTCAACGCGCCAGCAATTCGGCGATGTACGGCGGCAGTTGAAAGGCCGCCTGATGGACTGCCGGCGTCCAGTAGCGGGTGTGCCCGAGAATGCCAGCAGTCTCGGCGCGGCGTTGGATTTCGGCCGCTCCGATGGCTGCCAGCCGAGCGTCCTTGGCGGCCCAGCCGAGCGTCATGAAGCCGCCGACATAAGTCGGCACTGCCGCCACGTAGGCGGTGACATGCGGAAACGACCTGGCCC
Source organism: Acetobacteraceae bacterium (assembly GCA_050730115.1). Lineage (GTDB taxonomy): Bacteria > Pseudomonadota > Alphaproteobacteria > Acetobacterales > Acetobacteraceae > JAKAWQ01. Next base: position 7,472 of record JBOHMK010000247.1, on the reverse strand, counting down.
GCCGCCGGCCGCTTTCCCTGACCTCGTCGGCCTGCAGAAACGGCACGCCGCATTGATTGACGATTACGCCGCAGGGCGACAATACGCGCGCCGCCTCGGCGTAAAATTTCTCGGTGAACAACACCTCTCCGACCCCGATCGGATCGGTTGAATCGACCAGCACCACATCGAAGGCGGCGTCCGCCGCCGCCGCTACGTAGGCAATGCCGTCACCAATGATCACCTCCGCCCGCGGATCGTCCCAGGCCGCGCCGCCGATCCCGGGCAGGAATTCGCGCGCCAGCCGGATCACCTCGGCATCGATCTCCACCATCACGGCGCGGCGCACGCCTTGGTGTGCGAGCACCCGGCGCAACACGCCGCCGTCGCCGGCGCCGATGATCAGCACCCGCCCGGCGGCGCCGTGCGCGATCAGCGGCACGTGCACGAGCATCTCCTGATAGACGAACTCGTCGGCTTCCGTGATCTGCACCACGCCATCGAGCATCAGCACGCGCCCGTGCGACTCGCTCTCGAAGATCGCGATCTCCTGAAACGGGCTTTGTAGGCGCGCGATCTCGCGCTTCACACGAAACCGCTGACCCCAGGAAGGGTACAGGCTTTCGTTGACCCAGGAATCGAGCGCCACCGCGGTTGCAGCTAGACGATCAGCCCCCGCCGCTGCTCGGAGAGTTGGATGCTTCGTGGCCTGAAGGCTGCCTTCAGGACGGGGACCGAGCGATAGGGATCGCAGGCCCCGCACATGAAAATATCGATCGCGGCAAAGCAACGCTCCGGCCAAGTGTGGATCGAAATATGGCTCTCCGCCAGTACGAGCACGCCGGAAACGCCGCCCTCGGGCGAGAACTGATGCAGATGCAGGTGCAGGATCGTCGCCTCGGCGGCGCGTGCCGCGTCGGAGAGCGCCCGCTCGATCAGAGCCGGGTCGGTGAGGTTGGCCGCACCCCAAAGATCGAGCAGCAGATGCGTGCCCGCGAATTTGAGGCCATCACGGGTGACGAAGTAGTCCTTGGCCTCTTCCGAGCCGAGCGCATCGAGGTTCTGTTGGGAGAGCGCGGGGGCCATCCCCAGTTGAGCGAGTGCGTCCATCGCGTACCCCTGCAACCAAAAGACAGCCTCTCGGGCGGAGCGATCTCCGCGCCGGCAGGCCAGAACGGCCGCAGATAGGCACCATGCGCCGACGATGCAAGAGAAGAAAATGCCGTGCCCTCTCAGGGCACGAGCTGCATGCTCGCACCGATCGCCTTCAGCTCGTTTGGCAACTGGCCGGCGATGACCGTCTCGCGGCTGACTTCGGCGAGATCGCCGACACCCTTGGCCGGCGGATCGGTCAGCAGACGGAACATGTTGCCGAGCGAATCTTCGCCCATGCGGCTCGCGTATTCCCGACGCAGCAAGGCCAGCTCCTCGGGATCGCCAGCCTGTGCGGCAGTACTCGCCAGCCTGACAAGCAAGGTCCGATTGGCCTCCGTCAGCGCGCCATCAGCCGGCAAAGTGCGTGCCACGAGGCCTGCCAGCGCAGCCTCGGCGCCGGCCCAATTCCCGGCCTTCTGCAAAAGGTTGGCCGCCAGGGCCTGGGCGGCGGGATCACCGAGCATGGCAAGGGCGGCAACCGCCTGGTCGGTATGCCCCTTGGCGCCGAGTGCGCGCGCATAGAGCATCGTTCGCTCGAGTGCCAGCGCATGCGGCAAGTCGGCGGCGCGCGAGAGGGAGAGTGCGGCGAGCGCGCCCGCCGGGTTATTCCCCTCCAGCCGAACCCCTGCGAGCTTGGCACCGATTCCCGCCCGCGGCGCACCGGCCGGAGCTGCCGCCATCAGCTTGGCCAACACCGGCTCGGCGCGATCCGGCAGATCGAGTGCGATCAGCCGATCCGCCAGCAACTCGCCGAGCTTCCGCCCCTCCTCACCTGGGGGAATGAGGTCGGCGTTCTCCTCAATCAGACTGACGAGCTCGAGTGGCGGCACCTTCTCGGCCTCCTGGCCGTGCAGGAGGCTCTGGAAAGTTGCCGCGCGAACGGACCGGACGGCGGCTGCCTCGGCTGGGAAAAGCCGCTCGGTGCGGCGCAAGAGGGCCAGCGCCGGTCGCCACTCGCCTGCCTCAGCCCTGAGCGCTGCAACCTTGAGCCGTAGCCCGAGCTCATGCCGGCCGCCACGCCAGTCATAGAACTGGCGGGACAGCGCATCGGCCGCCGCCTTCGCCCCGATCGCGCCGGAGGCGAGGCGAAGCAATACCAGGCGACTTGCCGCGCGGGCCGCGACCCGCCGGTCGAGCGAATGCGAGAGCCGCTCCCAGGCGGCGAGCACGGAAGCTGTTTTGGCGTGCGCAGCAAGCAGGAGAGTGCGGTCGAAATCGAGCGCCGGCGTGGCGGGCAGAGCCGCCAGGAGCTGCTTCGCGGGGCCGGATTCGCCGCCCTCGATCATGGCCTCGGCGGCGATTGGCGCAAGGAAATCGCGCAGCGGTTCGGGATAGGCCAGAATCAAGCCGGCCGTGGCTGCGAAGACCGGTGCCGTCCCGGCCGGATCCTGATGGAGAAGCGCCGCACGCGCCGCACGCCAGAGCGAAATCTCGTCGCTCCCGGAGAGTCTTGGATCGTCAAGCCCGCCCGATTGATCCGGTCTCCCGGAAAGCAGCGCCGCAATCGCTGCCAGCCCGTTCGCATCGGCGTTATCGGCTTGCCGCGGGTCGTCGATCCGGGCGAGCTCGATCAACGATGCGGCCTCAGGGCCCATTCCCAGCGCAACCAGCGTCTCGGCCTCGGCCAGCCGGGCTGCAAAGCGATGCAGCGGCGGCGCGGCAATGACAGCGCCAAGCTGTTGATGCAGCCGCCGCGCCATGGTCGCGAGCGGCAGTGCCGGAAAGTCGAACCGCCGGGTCAGCGTTGCCGCACCTTCGAGCAGCGCCAGCTGGTGGGGTTCAGATGAGAGGGGAAGACCCCCCTTCCCGTCTGCCTCAAGCGCGAAGCCGCCGAGCGTTGTATGCAGCACCAGCCGATCCGAGAGCGGCACGACCGCGACGCCGAGCCAGGTGCGGAGCAGCACGAAGTCCGGCAGCCGCCGCGTCGCCGCGATCCCGAGGCCGGGCACATGGACAGTGCCGACGATGAGGTTCGTTCCGCTCATCGGATCAGGCACCAGCACCACTCGCGCCGCCGCCGCCAAGTTCAAATCAAGTTGTCCGGCCTCGACCCGGGAGACGATGGCTCGCGCCGCCGGAGGCGCCGCCGTGACCGCGACCACCCAGCCTTCGTCACGGTGCCAAAGCTCGAGGCGGAGCGAAGGCGGCAACGGCACCCGGAGCAGCGTTGCGGCCGGCAGCATGCTGACCCGCGCAGCACCGAATGCCGGATCGCCTGCCAGCGCGGACAGGTCGATCGGCCGGGCAGCGTCAAACACGACGACGCCGTCCTCACCGCGGCGAAACGCGGCCGCCCCCGTCGCTGGCCCGAACGGCATGATGAGCGCCGCTTCCGTACCATCCGGCGCCGCCACGCGATGGGCCGCGATCGCCAACGGGCCGAGCTCGGTTGCCGGGATCGGCGGGTTCGCTGCCGCCGGCTGCAGGATGGCCGGAGCGGGCGCCGCCGGATGGATCGTGGCTGACGCTGCCGCCAGCGGCCGGATCCAGGTTTCTCCGACCTGGCCCGCGCTTGCACCAGCATCCGTGTTGGCAGCGCCCAGGGTTACGGCGGCGGGCCTGGCGGTAGCGGGCTTAACGCCAGGCCTGAGATCGGCAGCACCCGCCGGCGCCAGGCTACCGTGGACAGCCGGGAGCGGCGGTAGAGGCAGCGGAATTGAGGGTGGCGGCATCGGCAGATTGAGCGCCACCGACTTGGGATCGGCTGCAGGCGCGACGCTCGCGGGAGGATCGGCCTCGCTCCCCCCCGGTTCGGCCCCGCCCGGGTTCAGCACGTCGAGTACGATGCGCGTCCCGACCCTGAAATCCCTGGTCTCGGCACCGGGGGCAACAGTGATCTCAGCCTTCCCGTCCCCGGCTGCGAACGCCACGACATTGCGCGGCAACCGCGAGGGCTCACCGATCGGCGCCGCATCGGTGAAGCTGAACACGACAGCAGCACCCTGGCGCACCAGCTTGTAGGGGACGACTGTCGGAAAATCGAACACCAGCCGCCCGTAGCCCCGATGGTTGCCGGCGCGGACACCGACCGGGGGCGTATCTTCGGCCGCGCTTGCGGCCAGCGGAATCAACAGCAGCAGAACGATCGCGATCCAATGCGCTGCGCACCCGGATCGCTGCCAGGCGGATTGCCGCCGTCGCTCGTCAGCACGCATTTTCGTGCCCTCCGCGCTCATACCCGTCCGCCGCTCAGGTTCCCCCGCCCTTTGACTCGCCTGGCGAAGCCGCAAGCCGCGCGGTCAGTTCCCGCGCCTTGTCGGGCTGCATGGCGGCGAGGATCGGCGCGGCCTTGCGTTCGTTCATCCGGCTCATGACGCCGATCAACACCGGCATCGAAAGCCCGTCGAAAATGGCGGCTGCGCTGCGCGGCTGCATGTTCTGATAGAGCTGCACCAGCGCCTGCCATTTGGCCGCGTCCTGCTGCTCGCGCGCGGTATGTTCGGCGGCCAGTTTGCTCTGCAGGGAAGTGAGTTCGGCAACCCTGGCGGCGAGCTGTTTCTCAGCCGCCTGCAGAACCGACTCGCGAACCTCGAGCGCTGCTGCGCGCTGTTGAAGAGTGGCGCTGCGGCGATGCAGATCCGCGAGCAACTGTCGCTCGGCGGGGCTTTCAGCCGAGGCCGGCGGGCAGGCCACCGCGGGAGACGAAGTGGGGGGTGGCGCGGGCGCTGCAGCCGGCGCGCTCGCGGCCGCCGGGGCGGCCGCACGCACCAGTGTCACCGACTTCACGCCCAAGAGTACCGCCATCACGATGATCGTCAGCGGCAGCAGCCGTGGCAGGGAAAGCCGGTGCAACATCTTTTCAGCGCCCCATCCTGAGTGCGCGCAGCAGATCCCGTTCGGCCTCACTCTCAGCGCGCGGCTGCGGCGGCGGCGGCCGGATGGTATCGGCGCTGCGCCCGGCGCTGATCGCACTGCCGAGCCGATCGGCCATCCGTTCCGCCCTTTCGGTCAGAAAAATGAGATCTTCCCTGACCTGTCCGGCCGCAGCAGTCTGGCGGGCAAGCTCGCGGCCGGTGCTCTCTGCTGCGCTGGAGAGCCGAGCGATTCCGGCATCGGCTTCGCGGGTGCTGGCGTTGAACTCCTTGACCAGTGCCTCCAGATCGGCACGATCGCGCTTCAGCACACCGAGTGCGCGTTCGAGCCGGAGCGCATGGAAGAGGGTCGCCCCAAGCAGGCAGATCAGGCCGATCTCGAGCCACCATTCGGTGCCAGCCATGTCGACTTGATGCTCCTTCAGCGCTGGACCAGGCGCGGCAGCGGGCGCTCGATCTCCACGGCCAACGAGTTGCTGCGCCGTCCGAGGCGCCCCTCGAACAATGCGGTGCCTCCGCAGCAGAGCGCGACCCGCGTCTTCGGCCCGACGTTCAACGTCATGCGGCTTCCCGGCCGGAGCGCCATCACCTCCGAGAGGCGCAATGTCTGCTCATCGAGCACCGCGTCGAGTACGACCTCGGTGTTCCAGAGCTCCTCCGCCAGATGGGTCTCCCAGATCGAATCGCGCCCGAACTTCTCACCCATGAACTTCTGCAACAGCAGTTCGCGCACCGGCTCGAGCGTTGCGTACGGCAGCAACAGCTCGATCCGGCCTCCGCGATCCTCCATCTCGACGCGCAGCCGCGCCAGCACGGCCGCATTGGCGAGACGCGAGATCGCAGCAAATCGCGGATTCACCTCCAGCCGTTCGAAGCGAAAGGTCACCGGGGAAAGCGGCTCGAAACTCGCGGTCAGATCAGCCAGAACGACCTTGATCAATCGTTCGACCAGCGCGCGTTCGATGGTGGTGAAGGGCCGCCCTTCCATGCGCATCGCCACCGTGCCGCGCCGGCCGCCGAGCAGCACATCGACGATCGTGTAGATCATTGGTGAATCGACGACGATCAGGCCCTGGTTGTCCCACTCCTCCGCCTTGATGACGGCGAGCATCGCCGGCAACGGGATATTGCCGAGATAGGTTCCGAAGCGCAGACTTGCGATGCTCTCGATGCTGACCTCGACGTTGTCGCCGGTGAAGTTGCGGAGACTGGTTGACATGATGCGCACCAGCCGGTCGAACACGATTTCCAGCATCGGCAGGCGTTCATACGAAACCAGACCGGAATTGATGATCCGCTGCATGCCGTTGGAATCATCTTCCGCGTCGCCGCTTCGGCTTCGTCCGAGCAGGCTGTCGATCTCGGCCTGATCGAGAGTGCGTGCCGCGACCCCGGGCTCAGCCTCGAGATCGCCTGCGAAGCTGGCTTCACCTTGAGGTCCGGCTACGCGGTCGCTCATTGGATCAGGAGCTTGGTGAAGAGCACGTTGGTGACCTGACCGGGTCCAAGCACGACCGCGGCGCGCGCGAGCAGTGCCTCGCGCAGGCGCCAGGTTCCGGTTGAGCTCTGCAGCTCCGAGGCGTGCATGTCGCGGAGATAGGTGAGGAACAGATCCTGCAGCCGCGGCAGATTCTTGCGCAACAGCGCCAGCGCCGAAGGATTGGCCGCGACCACGCTGACGTCGAGCTTGACGTACCTCTCCGCCCCACCAGGCGCTGCGAGGTTCGCCACCATCTCCGGAACGGCAAACAGCACCGGCTTACCCGAATGAGGCGCCTTGGCGCTGCCATGACCCAGGGACAGCGGCAACAGGCCGCTGAACCACAGGCCGGCACCGGAGAGGGCGAGGAGGATCGGAGCGGCCATCAGAATCAGGCGTCGACGGCTCTTCGGCGCGGCCGCAGCACTCTCTGCCGGCGTTGCTGTTTCAGCGTCGGGGGGATCGACCGTCGCTGCGCTCGCCATGCCTTCCCCTTCCGCGTTCGGCCGCCAAGCTTGGCCGTCGCCCGTTAAGGAAGCCTTTCGCGGCCCTGGCACTCACTTTTGTTTTTGGGTGGTTCACTGCAACGCCTGCCCTCACCCCCGGCTCCTCTCCCGGAGGGAGAGGGGAGAAAAAGAGCGGCCCCTCTCCCGGAGGGCTATGGTGGTCGCACGAGTGCGAATCGATTTTCTTGAGTCCGCCGCACTCGGTTTTTCGGGGGTCGAGTCTGGGTCTGCAATCGCTTGGAGCCGAATACCGGATCGGGAGGGAGCGCAAGTTCCTTAGTGGTAACCTACAACATTCATGGCCTCGCCCTTCCGCCGGCCGCGCCGCGGACTGCCAGGAGCGGGCTGGAAACTCGATGGCGCCCCTCGACGAACAAGGGTTTGGCCGCAACAGGCTGATAAAATGGGAGAGTTCATTCCGTACATGTGCGACTCCCATAGCCACGAGGGGGAGGGAGGGAGGAATTTCGTCGCGGACAGTGTATCACGCACGTCTGATCCGGGGTACTGGCACCCGCTTTCACTCATCCATAACTCGCC
>JBOHMK010000246.1:0-6256 GCA_050730115.1 Acetobacteraceae bacterium | reverse complement strand
ATCCTGCACTCCTGGTCGCTCGTGAAGATGGGCACCACCGCGGCGCAGAAGAAGCTGTTCTTCAACCTGCGTCGTCTCAAGGGCCAGATGCAGGCGATCGATGATGGCGACCTCAAGCCCGAGCAGGTGAGCAAGATTGCCGAGATGCTCAATGTGCCGGAGCAGGACGTAGTAAGCATGAACCGCCGTCTGGCCGCGCCCGACCACAGTCTGAACGCACCGCTTCGGGCCGACGGTGAGGGTGAGTGGCAGGACTGGTTGGTCGATGAGGGGGAGAGCCAGGAGGCTGCGATCGCCGAGCGAGAGGAGTTGGACGGGCGTAAGGCGCTGCTCGCCAACGCGTTGAAGACGTTAAACGAGCGCGAACGGTATATCCTGCAAGAGCGGCGGCTGAAGGACAATCCGACGACGCTTGAGGAACTTTCGCAGCAATACGGGATCTCGCGCGAACGCGTCCGCCAGATCGAAGTCCGGGCGTTCGAAAAGCTGCAGAAGGCGATGAAGGCGAAGGTGGCAGAGCGACGGCTCGCTCTGCACGGTGCGGCGCCTCAGGAAGGCTTACCCTCTGCTGCCTGATCATCGCCGGCGGCACCGAGGTCCCAGGCTTCGAGCAGGCGCGCCCGCTCGGACTTGAGGTGGGCGGCGCGCGCGGCGCTGGCTCCGTCGAGCGCGATTTTGAGGAACAGCGGCGCCAGCTCACTCGCGAGCCAACCGGCCGCGCCGGCGAGCCAGGCGAGACCGAGGACCGCGGGGTCACCCAGCATGCCGAGGGCGGCGTCGACGCCACCCCCGCCGTGCCAGAGGGAAGCGATCGGACCGATCGCCACCGCGAGTCCGGCAAGCAGCACAGCACGTGCCATCGGCTTGCCGGGCGCGCGATCGAGCATCAGCGCGAGCAGCCCGGGAGCGAGCAGGAGCCCGATGAGCAGGGCCGGGCCCGGAACGAGCGTGGCTGCGACACCGCAGAGAAGGCCTTGCAGCCAGGCAAAGGAACGTTTCGGTGCGACCCGGCTGCCCGGGGGGCCGCTCGGGCGGTCGGAGGTCATGGAGAGCGATTGTTTGGCCATCCTGGCTACCCGAGCGCCATCAGGATGGTTGCGGCCGCAACGGCAGCCAGCCCGAGCCCGGCGGCGATTTCCTGGCCGAGGCGGCGGGCCTGCTCCGCGCGCGTCGGTCCGCTGGCGGCGATGGCCGTAAGTTCATGGTCGATGCGGCGGAGCGCGGCATTCGCGTCCCTCACGCCCTGGGCGTCCCGGGCGCGGGCTGATGCATCCTCGATCGGTCGGAGCATAGCCGAGAGATCGCCCGCATCGGCCAAGGCGAGAAGCCGTTCCTGAATGGCCGCGCGCCGGCCGCGTTCCTTCCAGCCTGCCACGATCGGCTCCGCTTGCTCGGCGAGCCAGCGGGCGAGCCCAGGAAGTGGAACTCCGCGCGTCGAATGCTGCAGGGCGGCCAAGACGCGGAGGGAGCTCATCGCACTCTCGGCCCGCCCCTTCTCTGATGACCCCCTCTTCTCTGACGACTCGGCGGCCGACGACAGGCGGGCCAGCTCAGGCTCGAGGCCACTCGCGACGTTCGCCAGGACGAAAGCTAGGATGTCCGCGTCAAGAGGTGGCTCGTGGCGGCGATCGGCCTCACCGGCGGCCGCATCCAGGGCAGTGAGCAGCGCCGGGACGGTCGTCACGACCTCATCGCCGATGAGGGGACTCCGGCACGCAAGCAGCGGATTGAGAAGGTAGGAAATCCGCTTCAGGCTGGGGGCGAAACCGCGGCACAGTGCGCGCCATCGTCGCGCCTCCAGGGGAAGGGCTGCCATCGCCGGCCGGCCCGGGCGACAGAGGGCCCAGGCGCCTACGGCCTCGGTGGCGATCAGTTCTGCGAGCTCGGCGGAGTCGCCGGCGCCAGCAAGCAGCGGGCCAAGCCCTTCGGGCCAGAACGCCAGATTGCGCCAGACGAGAGGGGCGAGCGGATCCAGCAGCGCCACCGCACGCAGCAGCAGCAGAGCGTCAGCCCGGTCCGCACCGTCTGCGGCTTCGCGGGCGCGGCGGTCCAGCGCATCGGTGATGCCCTGAGCGAGAGCGGCGTCACCAAGGCTACGGCGAAGCCAGCGATCAACCACGCCCAGCCTCAGGAGCCGAACCCCCTGCTCAGGGACCGCTGCCAGGGCATGTGCGAGGGGCCGCGGCAGAAACACCTCGTCGGTGCCGACCACGAGCGGCTCCGGCGCCCGCCGCGCCGAGTGGGCCGGGACACGGCGAGCCCGCTCGAACGCCGGGTCGAGAAGCTGCTGCGGCGACGGGCGCTGCTGCGGGTCCTCAGCCAGCATCGCGCGCACGATTTCGGCTAGCGCGCCTGGCAGGGGCGCCTCCGCGGTCATCGCCGCGTAGCTCCCGAGGGCAAGCTTGCGGCGGACGATGCTGTCCGGATCCTGATCGGCGAAAGGCTGCCGACCGAGAGCGAGCACCGCGAGAACGATCCCGAGTGCATAGACATCGTCGGCGATTGTGCCGTTGCCGCGGCCGGCGGGGTGGCATTGGGCGATGTAAGGTGGCTCGTAGAGCGCAGGCTGCCGGCTGGCGGGTGGCGCCGCCCAGGCCGGCCCGAGCACGACTGGCTCTCCGGGGCCGGCCTGGAACAGATTGTCCGGCCGGATCGCACGATGTGTGACACCTCGCGCTGCCAACCGCTCGAGCGCCTGAGCCACGGGGCGCAAAACGAGTGCGAGCAGCATCGGTTGCGGCCAAACGGCGAGGTGGGTGGCCAGGGACGGGCCGGGTGGGGCAGGGCAGATTACGAAATACGCAGGCTTGCGGCCGGGCAGGCGTGCGGCGCCGTGCGCCACCGGTAGCATCACGCCCGAGATTACGGCATTGGCTAGCACTTGCAGAGGCAGAGCACGGGGGGCAGAGCCGGAGGCGAGCTCGATCGCAACGAACTCGTCAGGCACGCCATCGCGGCGGGCCGCGAAAGCGCCCGCGGCGCCAAAGCCCGGGAGGGGGCGCGCGGGATCGATGGCGTAGAGGCCGGCAACGAGGGACTCGGGTGGCAACGCGGCGTTCGGCATCGCCCGCGTAATTGAGCGCAACTTGGTTGACAAACCGGCAACGCCCGCCGGGGCGCGGCGCCCCAGGGACTGGATTTCAGTGGCCCGTTCAGCTTCTTTCCCTTGCCGCAAAGAGCAGGGAACCTCGGGGCGCGGGCACCCTCCCCTCCTGGCACCGGCCACGGTGTAGATTTGTCGCGCGCCGCGTCGAGACGATCTGCCACCTTATTTTGCGCGCCCGGATCCGATACCGGTTCGCCTCGCTGTTCAATCGCTCCGATGAGCTCACCGAGCACAGTCTGGCGGCGGTGTTGTGGGCTGCCCCCGCCTGATCTTCTGGCCGTCTGATCAATCCCCCGAACGCTTTTCTCGCCTCCGTTTGCTCAACGCCTGATCTCGCCTATGACCATGGCTGCACTTCCATAACGAAGATTCAGTTCATCTGGCGCCTCGGTCGCGGTATTTCTCGGATGAAACGATGCCCCGGAGCTATTCATGCTGATCGCGGGCTCGGGGGACAACGGGCCGCGGGAGCCGCTCCTATGAGACTCGAGACGGGTGCCGAAGTGAATGGCCCGGGGACAGCTATCGCCCGGCAGCACCTTTTGTTTTCCAGGGACGAGTTTGCCGAGCGCCTTGCGGCGCTGCGCCGGGAAATGAGTGCGCTTGGCGTCGATCTCGCGATCTTCGACGAGATCGAGGCGATGACATGGATCAGCGGCTATGGAAACTCGGCTGGAGCGGGTTCCGCCTCACTGGACACGTGCTCTCTCATCTGACCGCGCGGATTCGCCTGCTCCTGGAATCGCCTGGCGATTCCGGTCACGCACGATCCGCTCTATGGATCCGCTCCCTGTTGATCACCTCGAGGTTTGGCTCGGTGCAGAGCCCGGGAGCGTTGGGACTCTGAAGTGGTTTTCAGTGGCAGCAGCATCCCGACAGGCCGGGCCGGCGGCAGTTGCAGCCCATCACCGCGCAGCAGTCTGAGCCGCAGCCACAGCCGCCCCCGCAGCCGCATTCGGCGCCGCCTCCGTAGGTCCCTTGCGGCAGCATCTGAGCTGCGGCTCCGAACGTGCCGGCCCCGCTCGCCAGCAGTCCGTTCAGCAAGTCGATGCCAAGCCTTAATGTCAGCGCCAGTCGTTCGCCGACTGATCCCGCGGTTGGCCCGGATATCGGTTGTGAAGTGGCACCGAACGCCGCCAGCGAGGGCGGGACTGCCCACCCCGGGCCCATCATCACCGGCACCATCATCGGCGATGCTCCGGCCATTCGTGCCTTATAACGCTGAAACTCCGCCTCGGCCGGGTTCGTTCCTTCATCGGCACCAGAACTCGAGCCACTCATGGTTGTTGCCTCCCTTCAGCAGCCGCAACTGAAAATCTCACACCAGCGCACGCGCGCCGTGCAATTGAGCGTCAGCACCGTCAGCTTCGCTCCGGGTTTGGTGGTGATGATGCACTCCTTCACCCGGTACGGGGTGCCTGCGGTCTCCTGACGCAACCACAGCATGGCCGTGCCTTCGCTGTCCACCACTTCCACCAGCACGATGTACGGCACGGTTGGCGATGTCGGCGCGTACTCCACCGAAAGCGAGACGCAGCATCCACCACCGATGAAGCTGGTTCCGGTTCCAATCGCGTCCCCCTTCTGCAAAGCCTCGGTGGCCGCGCCCGCCATCGAAGGCCTTGTACGCTGCACCATCGCCATGGCCACAGGGTCGAGCGTGCCGATGCCGCTTCCGTCCTGGCCGGTCGTTTGACTCGGTGTCACCAGCAATTCCTTGGCCTCGCGCCGGCACTCCCGGCAGCCGCAGCGGCAGCTACCGCTTGGCTCGCCGCAGCGTCGGCAATGCCCAGCCGGGACCGGCCCCATCACCGGCGGCGCAAACATCGGCCATCCACGCGTGCCCGTGTAACGATCCCCCTCGAATGGTCTCAGCACCGCACGCCTCCTTACTTTGGACTCTCGATCAATTTCATGGTGTCGGCGGATCGCTCCGCGATTCCGTCAACGCCATCTTGATTTAACAACAGACCGTTTCACACCAGCGCAACCGCGCCGTCAGGTTGGTCGCCGCGAGCGTCACCATCGCGCCGGCGTGCACCGATGTCAGTTCGTCGTGCACGTGGTAGCCGGCAGCGACATTGGTGTCGTTCCAGGTTGTCGTCTGGCCGTCGGCTACGATCGTCAGCGTCACGGCCGGTGCGCTCGCCCCGCTCGCGACATAGTACTCGACCGTCAGCCGGCTCTTTCCCCGCCCACCGATCAGCGCCGATTTCGATGGCGTTGCCGCGTCTGCCTCGATCTCGTGCACGAGGACCTGCTCGCAGGGGCCGGGGAGCACAACCGGCATCCAGAACACCGGGTATCCGCAACTCATCGGCGGTGGCGTGCACGGGCGGCACCAGGATTGCGAGTACATCTTCGTTCTCCTTCAATTCTTTGGCGGCTGGCTTGCCGCTGCATTGGGCGCGGTGAGATCGCGCAGGATCGTGAGCACGTCGTTGACGATCCCGAATCCCGACGCGGCGAACGCGCTCACGCTGTCTGACAGCTTTTTCGGGATCTGATTGTCGATCAGGGCAGCGGCGGCATCGTGCACCACCTCCCCCACGGGTCCCAGGATCGTTGCCATTCCGGTTTCCTTTCCCTCACTGTCCTTGCGCTGTCGCCAAGGCCGACACCTGCCGCGCAGCAAGCCGCATCGCCTTCGCCGCAACCTCCATCCCCCAGTCGAGGTTGGCCAGCGGCTCCCTCGCTGCGGCCCCGCCTGCCCGTGCCAGGCTCGAAGCCGTCCGCCGCGCGAGCTGCGCCGCACCGCGGCTGATCCCGCCCTCACCCGCGAGCAGCGCTCGCCAAGCCGAGAAATCCTTGGGAAATGCACGGTACAGCATCGCCGGTGAGAGGCAGAGGTCCTGGGCGATGACGCCGCTGAAGACGCCGGCGCAAAAGTCACGGAAGCGCGCATCCTGGACCGTGAGCCGCCCGATCTGTTCCAGCACGAGGAGGCAGAAATCACGCATCGCCGGATTTTTCGCGATGGTGAGGAACATTTCCGCGGTCTGCCAGTCGCCGCCGATCTGCCGGGCCCAACGTGCCGGGTAGCGGGCGAGCGACCGGGCCGAGAAATCGCCGCTCGCAAACGAAGCTGCCGCCGTCTCCGCCGCGAGGAACGCACTTTCCATCGCCTTATGGATGCCGCCTCCGTTCAAG
>JBOHMK010000245.1:0-5739 GCA_050730115.1 Acetobacteraceae bacterium | reverse complement strand
ACATGTGTGAGAGAGTGATCCCCGGAAACTCGCGCGCGCCGAGCGCCGTGATGGTCTGGCGCCAGAGCAGGCCGCTTTCCATCACGTTCGCCTTCTCGACGCTGCAAAGATGCTTCTGCCGTTTGGCGGCAAGCTCGAAGGCGATGCGGCCGACGCGCTCGATCTCGCCGGTGGTATAGACTTCGGTGTTGATGCCACGCTTCTGACCGTCGGGCAGGGTTTCGACGCCGCGCGGCTCACCGAAATAGATACCTCCCGTCGATTCGCGGACGATCATCAGGTCGAGCCCGCGCACGATCTCCGGCTTGAGGGTGCTGGCCTCGATGAGCGGGTCGAGCACGACCGCGGGGCGGAGATTGGCGAACAGACCAAGCTCGCGGCGGAGCGTGAGGATGCCGATCTCGGGGCGCCTGTCGAAGCCGAGCAGGTCCCATTTCGGCCCGCCAACCGCCCCGAACAGAACGGCATCGGCCTCCTTCGCCTTGGCCAACGTCGATCCGCTGATCGGAGTGTCACGCGCGTCGATCGAGGCGCCGCCGACGAGATCCTCGACGAGGTCGAATGCGACGGCGCGGCGATGCGCCATCCAGTCGATCACCCGACGGACTTCGTGCATGACTTCGGGGCCAATGCCATCGCCCGGCAGCAGCAAGAGCTTCTTGTTGGCGGGCATCGCGGCCAGATCAATATGGCCTTTGGCGGAATCGCAAAGCGATCCGCCAATGCCATGAAGCTGATCGCGAAACCAAAGATGGAGCGTGATGATCGGGAATCATCGCGCTCTAGGCGACCGTAGTCGGAGGGAGCCAGGGCCACTCCTGCCGCCGACGCTCCTCGAAGCGGTCGATCGCGGTGGCAAATGCCAAGGTCTGGCCGATATCGTCGAGGCCTTCGAGCAGGAGATGCTTGCGAAATGGATCGATTTCAAAATGTATTTGCTCGCCGCCAGGCCGGGTGACGATCTGGCGCTCGAGATCGATGGCGAGGCGGGCGTTGCCGCCCATTTCTGCGTCAGCCATCAGGCGCTCGCAGGTCGCGCGCGGCAGGCGGATAGGAAGCAGGCCGTTCTTCAGGCTGTTGTTGTAGAAGATGTCGCCGAAGGATGGGGCAATCACCGAGCGGATACCGAAATCCATCAGCGACCAGGGAGCGTGCTCGCGCGACGAGCCACAACCGAAGTTATCGAGTGCAACCAGGACGCCCGCGTGGCGCCAGGGCTCGCGGTTGAGGATGAAATCCGGATTTTCGCTGCCGTCTGGGCGGTAGCGCAACGGATCGAACAGGTGGACGCCGAGGCCGGTGCGCTTGATGGTTTTGAGGAAGCGCGCAGGAATGATCTTGTCGGTATCGACATCCACGATTGGCAACGGAGCGGCGATCGCGGTGAGGGCGGAGAATTTCTGCATCTTCAGAGGAGCTCCCGCACATCCATGAAATGGCCGGCGATCGCAGCGGCTGCCGCCATCGAGGGCGAGAGGAGATGGGTGCGGGCACCCGGGCCCTGGCGGCCCTCGAAGTTGCGATTCGACGTGCTGGCCGACCTTTTCCCAGGCGGAACCTTGTCGGGATTCATGCCGAGACACATCGAGCAGCCGGCTTCGCGCCACTCGAATCCTGCATCCTTGAAGACGCGGTCGAGCCCTTCGGCTTCCGCCTGCTTCTTGACGAGTCCGGAGCCAGGCACGACCAGGGCGCGGACGGTGGTCGCAACCTTGCGGCCACGAATGACGCGAGCGGCTTCGCGAAGATCCTCGATCCGACTGTTGGTGCAACTGCCAATGAAGACGATGTCGATCGGGATCTCGGTCATCTTCGTGCCGGGCTTGAGATTCATGTACTCGAGCATCCGCTCGAAGGTGGCGCGCCGCGCCGGGTCTTGTTCAAGAGCCGGATCGGGCACCACGCCGGTGACCGGAACGACCGCCTCGGGGTTGGTGCCCCAGGACACCATCGGAGCGAGCGAGGTAGCGTCGATCGTGAGGCTCTGTTCGAAGGCGGCATCCGGATCGGACGGCAGCGTCCGCCACCAGGCGAGCGCACGCTCGAGGGCCTCACCTTTCGGCGCGTAGGGGCGGTCTGCGACATAGGCGAAGGTGGTCTCGTCCGGGGCGATCAGCCCGGCGCGCGCGCCGGCCTCGATCGACATGTTGCAGACCGTCATCCGGCCGGCCATGTCGAGCGTACGGATGGTATCCCCGGCGTACTCAATGACATGGCCGGTGCCGCCGCCGATGCCGATGCGACCGATGATGGCGAGGATGATGTCCTTGGCCGTGCAGCCGGGCGGCAGGCGACCTGTGACCTCGATCTTCATGTTGGCGGCGGGGCGCTGGAGGAGGGTTTGCGTCGCCAGCACATGCTCGACCTCGGAAGTGCCGATGCCGAAGGCGAGCGCGCCGAGGGCGCCATGCGTCGAGGTGTGCGAATCGCCGCAGACGATGGTGAGGCCAGGCAGGCTGAAGCCGAGTTCCGGGCCGATGATGTGGACGATGCCCTGGCGGTCGTCGAGAATGGGGAGGTAGGGAACGCCGAAGTGGGCGACGTTCTGTTCGAGAGTCTCGACCTGCAGGCGACTATCGGAATCGGAGATGCCTCTTCTGCGATCGGTGGTTGGGATATTGTGATCGACGACCGCGATGGTGGCATCGGGGCGGCGGACGCGGCGTCCGGCGAGCGCGAGGCCCTCGAAGGCCTGGGGGCTCGTGACCTCGTGCACCAGATGGCGGTCGATGTAGAGGATGCAGGTGCCGTCGGGCAGGCGTTCGACGATATGGCTGTCCCAGATCTTGTCGAACAGCGTGCGTGGCTTACTCGCGGCCATTTTCTTTGTTCCCCTTTCTGCCTCCGGGGGAAGCGCGTTACTCGGCGCCGGCAGCAGGATCTTCAGCCGCCTGGGTCACCTCGCTCCGTGCGCGCTCGGCAATGCGGGCTGACTTGCCGCGCCGGCCCCGCAGATAATAGAGCTTGGCGCGACGGACTTTGCCGCGACGGACCACCTCGATGCCGGCGATGCTCGGCACATGGAGGGGAAAGACGCGTTCGACACCCTCGCCGTAGCTGATCTTGCGCACGGTGAAGCTCGAGTTGAGACCGCGGTTCGAGCGCGCGATGCAGACGCCCTCGAAAGCCTGGGTGCGGGTGCGCTCGCCCTCTACCACGCGCACCAGCACCCGCAGCGTATCTCCCGGCGCGAACTCGGGCACCGGCCGGTCGGCCGCAAGCCGGGCGACCGCCTCGGCTTCGTATCGCTGGATGATATTCATGGAACCAACCCCTTTGCGGCTCCCTTAAGGCGCAATGCCGCGGCTGACAACCGGCGCGGGCGCCGGGGCAGGCCCGCGGCGGGAATAGGCGATTCTGATCGGAATCCTGCCATTGGCGCGAGCATGACGAGAGCTTCGCCGAGAGCCGCTACGGGACAGCAGCACGGGACCAGAAGGCCAATCTTTTCAGGGTCTTGGGGCGAACGGGATCAAAACCGGAACAGCAGAAGAACAGCGGGAGGTCGCGGAGGCAGTTGCAGGCCCCACCGCCCGCCGCACGCCAGTTGGAAACTCGCACCAGGATAACCACACCTTGAAATGCGCGGGCGCCGGGGCAGGCCCGCGGCGTCAACTCAAGGCCGGCCCTGGGCTGCCTCGGCCGCCAACAGGTCGGGGCGACGGAGGCGGGTAATGCGCTTGGCCTCGGCGCGGCGCCAGGCCGCGATTGCGGCATGGTCGCCCGAAAGCAGCACCGCGGGCACGGCGCGCCCCTGCCAGACGGCGGGGCGGGTGTAGTGCGGATATTCAAGGATGCCCTCGGAAAAGCTTTCTTCGGCTGAGGAGACGTTGCTCCCCATGACACCGGGCAGGAGGCGGATCACCGCATCGAGTACAATCATGGCCGCAGGCTCGCCTCCGGAGAGCACATAGTCGCCGACGCTGACCTCTTCGAGGCCGCGGGCGTCGATGACGCGCTGATCGATGCCCTCGTAGCGGCCGGCGAGCAGAACGAGGCCCGGCCCAGCGGCGAGCGACGCCGCGCGCTTCTGGTCGAAGCGGTGGCCGCGGGCGGAGAGGCAGAGCGGCGGCCGATCGCCGGCGAGCGAAGCGAGAGCGCGATCGACCACGTCGGGCCGCAGGACCATGCCGGCGCCGCCGCCGTAGGGCGTATCGTCCACGCTCAGATGCCGGCCGGTGGCGAAGGCGCGGATATCGACGACTTCGAGTGACCAGAGACCGGAAGCAAGCGCCCGGCCGGCGAGCGAAACGCCAAGCGGGCCGGGAAAGGCGGCGGGGAAAAGGGTAAGCACGCTCGCCCGAAACATCAGCGGACCTCGACCTCGGGCAGAGCCGCGACGATAATCCGGCCGCCGGCCAGGTCCACCTCGGGCACCGAGGCACGGGTGAACGGGATCATGAGCGAACCGATCTCGAGGCTCGCTCCGGCCCCATAATCATGCACCGCGCTGACCCGGCCGAGAGATGCGCCGACCGGGTCGAATGCGGCAAGACCGATCAGGTCGGCGAGATAGAACTCGTCGGGTCCGGTCGTGGGCAGCGACGAGCGGGAAATGAAGAGCTTCTGATTGACGAGCCGGGCGGCGGTGGCGCGGTCCCGGATCGGATCCTCCTGGCCCAGAGAGACGGTCGAGAGACGGGCAATGCCGGGCTTGACCCAGGAAAGGTGGAAATGGTGCCCGGCCTCGTCCTCGAGCGGCGCATGGCAAGCGAGTGCATCGGGATCGGCAGCGTAGCAGGTAATGTGGACGAGGCCCGCGATCCCATACGGGCGCCCGATGGTGGCGAGGTGGATCCGGCGTGCCGCCATGCGTCTCAGAGCGCGATGATTTTCAATCATTACGCTCCATCTTTATTTTCTCGATCGATGTCATGGCATTGGCGTACACCTCGCAATTCCGCCAAAAGCCATAGTGATCTGAGCGTCTGCTGAAGAGCCAGGGCAAGGACTCCGCCCTTGACCCGCCCAATTGGATGTTGGGGGCCTGAGGCCCCAGACCCCCGAACTTCAAAAGAAGGGATTCCAAAGGCGTGCCTTTGGCCGCGTGCGGGGCAGAGCCACGCGTATTTTCCTGGCACAAGCCCCGACACTGTTTTTTGGCAAACTGCTAGCGGGCCGCCTTGGCCTTCTGGCGCGGCGCGGATTGCTTGGGCTGCTCGCGGATGGGCGGCATCGGGGCGAGGCCGGCTTGGCCAAGGAAGCGGCCGACGCGGTCGGTCGCGAGTGCGCCCTGGCTGAGCCAGTGCGTAATGCGTTCGGAGTGAAGCCGCACGCGATCGGCGTGATCGGGTGGCAGCAGCGGGTTGTAGGTGCCGACCCGTTCGATGAAGCGGCCGTCCCGGGGGCTGCGGCTATCGGCGATGACAATGTGATAGAATGGCCGCTTCTTGGCGCCGGCTCGGGCCAGCCTGATCTTCAGTCCCATTCGTCTCTCCTGATCCTCAATTTCAAAAGCCGCGGCGTTGTGCGCCGGGCGGAATCAGCGCTGAGAGCCCGTGCCGCATCAGGCCTTTCTCGCCGAGCTTCCGGGCCCGTTTCATCATCGTGGTGATATCGTCAAACTGCTTGAGCAGCCGGTTCACTTCGGGAACGGTAACGCCAGAGCCGGCGGCGATGCGGCGCTTGCGGCTGGCCTTGATGATGTCGGGGTGGCGACGCTCGGCCTTGGTCATCGAGTGGATCATGGCGGCCTGGCGCTTCAGGATCCCGGTATCGAGATTGGCCTCGGCCAGTTGC
>JBOHMK010000244.1:0-7736 GCA_050730115.1 Acetobacteraceae bacterium | reverse complement strand
TGTCAGAGCCGATCCGTAATCGATTGCCGGATGACTCGTTCGATGAGTCGAGCAGGCGGCCGGTAAACGAGTGCTTCGATCAAACGAGCGAAGACAATTTCGACGACGAGGCGGCACTGAAAGACGTGATTCAGCAGGCCGTGGACGACGTTTATCCCTTGCCATACGCCGGATCTGACAGTTCGAACGGCGATGCTCATACGGTTGCCGAAGATCTTGGCGATGCGGGGTATCTTCCCTCGGGAAACGGCCTGCATTTGGTTCCAGACACCGACGCAAGCGATCGCCGCCATTCACTAGCATCGATCGACTCGTTTGCGCCGCCCCGGCCAGAGATCACGGTCGACGCTTCCGAGATTAGCGTCGACGATCCGGTTCGGCTCTACTTGCGCGAGATCGGGCAGGTCGATCTCCTCTCGGCGGCACGTGAAGTGGAGCTGGCTAAGGCGATCGAACAGCGGGCCTTCCTAGATCAGACGTCCGCGATCCTGGCGGCGATGATCGGTCACGAACCGCCGGCGAAGGCGGTTGCGCTGGCGGCCTATGCCAACCTCCGCGAGTCGTTTCCGATCGCGCTCGAGCTGTATCGCGAGGCATTTCCGGATCGGTCCGCGCCAAGCACGACGGCAGTACTCGCCGCTATCCTGCCACTCTCTGCATTGCCCTCGCGGGCTATTGACACGGTGGCCAAGCGGTATGAAATGTCGTCCGATGAGCTGGAAGAGAGTCTGCGATGTAGCCGAATCGCCTACGACCTGCTGCCGTCGGGGGGGCGGGTTCACGAGCTAGAGCGCGTTCAGGCTGACTGAACGCGCTCTATGTTTGTTTTCTCGAGCAATTTCATCACCCTGACTGGCATCTGGCGATTCCAGTCAGGGTGATATTGCTCTAGGACGCGAGCGCGAGGCCGGCTATCGCTTGAGCAAACCCGAGAGGCACTATGTAGGTTTCATCGCCTCGACGGCCGCCACGGTGCGGGTGGCCAGTGGCCGGCGATCAGTGCAAACAGGAGTGTAGGTTTCATCGCCTCGACGGCCGCCACGGTGCGGGGTATCCGCACGGTTGCGGGCCATGGCTTTTCGGTGTGCCACCACCCGGAGGAAGGGCTCCATCACGCCGGAATCGCGTATCGCCCGTGCGAAGGTCGCAGCAGCGAACAACTCAACAGGAATGAAAAGAACGAGCTCAAGCTGGCACTGCGCCTCGCATTCGGGCCACTTGTGCGGCCCCTGCATCCGTGACCCGGGGAATGCCGCACGAGGATGGAGGCCGCTCTCCTGCGGAGGAGTGCACTCCTCCGTGTAGAAATCAGGCGCTTCGCGACTGGATTGGGGTGGGGCCTGGCGGCGCGCCCTTGCGCGGGCGAGGGGTGCGGGCCTCCGAAATGGCATCGGCGATGGCCTGGCGAAGCCGGACCAGATCGAACGGTTTGGAAAGCCATACCAGGCCTGGGTCGGCGGCGGGATCAGGAGCGCGTCCGGAGACGACGATGATCGGCAGGTCGGGCTGGCGGGCCAGCAACTCCTCGGCGAAGTCGACCCCGTCGGCATCGGGGAGACCGGCGTCGGTCATGACGAGGTCGGCATCGTCGGCAATGGCACGCGCCTCGGCGGCCGAGGCTGCCGCGAGCACCGTGTGACCGGCCGCTTCGATCAGCTCGGCGGTGGTCTCGCGGACCATCACTTCGTCCTCCACCAGGAGGATTCGGAGGCCCGGATGCGGCACCAGTCTGAGGCGGTCGGCGGCAGCGCCCTCGATGGCTTCGTGCACGGCATCGGCGAGCTGGACCCTGGTCCAGGGCTTCGGCAGCAGCCGTGCGGGGGGCCCGAGCGCCGCGGCGCTCAGCTCGGGGGTGTTCGTGTAGCCGGTCGTGAACAGCACCGCGAGCCCGGGGAGCATCCGCCGCGCCGAGCGCACCAGCTCGGCGACGCCGATCGTGCCCGGCATCACCATGTCGGTGAAGAGGACGTCGGGGCGGGCCCCATGGTTCAGGAGCGCCATCGCCGCGTTGGCGTTCTCTGCCTCGAGCGTGCGGTAGCCAAGATCGATCAGCGTGCCGACGGCGACGGCGCGAACCGCTTGGTCGTCTTCGACGACCAGCACCAGTTCGCCGGCGGCCGAGGGCGGCAGCGGATGGCGCTGCGCCTCGGTGAGCGGGGCATGAGTGCGCGGCAGATAGAGCCGGACGGTCGTGCCCTCGCCGGGGGAGCTGTCGATCCGGAAATGGCCGCCGCTCTGGCGGGTGAGACCGTATACCATCGAGAGGCCGAGGCCGGTGCCGCGGCCGCCGCCCTTGGTCGTGTAGAAGGGATCGGCTGCGTGTGCGATCTGCTCGGGGCTCATGCCGTGACCGGTGTCGGCGACGGCGATCATGACGTACTGGCCGGGCGTGACCTCGGCGTGGTGGGCGGCGTATTCGTCGTCGAGGGTTCGATTGGTGACGATGATGACCAACCGACCGCCGCCGGGCATCGCATCACGGGCGTTGAGCGCGAGATTGAGCACGGCGTTCTCGAGCTGCTGCGGATCGGTCCGGATCGCCCAGAGCGATTCCCGCTCGTCGATGGCGAGCCGGACTTCGTAGGTTTCGCCGAGGGCGCGACGTAACAGATCGGCGGTGCCGCGGATCAGCTCGCCGGGCTCGATCACCTCGGTGGAGAGCGGTTGACGGCGGGCGAAGGCGAGCAGATGCCGGGTCAGGTTGGCGCCGCGGGCGACCCCGGTCATGGCAGCGTCGAGGCGCCTGCCGAGCGAGCCCTCCTGGGGCAGGCGGCTATGGAGCTGCTCGAGATTGGCCGAGATCACCTGGAGGAGGTTGTTCATGTCGTGCGCGATGCCGCCGGTCAATTGCCCGAGCGCATCCATGCGCTGCGCCTGGCGGGCCATCTGCTCGGCCTCGACGCGCTTGCTGATATCGGCGATCGCCAGGATCTGGCCGCCATCGGGCAGCGCGCTGCGCCAGACCTCGAGCACGCGGCCCTGACGCTGCACTTCGGCGACGATCGGCTCGCCGTGCGGCCGAGGTTCGTCGAGGAGCGGCGGAAACCAATCGGTGGCGGCGGCGGTGAAGGCAGCGAAGGGGGTGCCGGCCGCGGCCAGCTCCGCTGGCAGGCCGCTGCCGGGGAGAAAGGCGCTGTTGCAGAGCACGAGCCGGTCTTCGCGGTCGAATACGGCGACGCCGTCACGGATGTGGTTGATCATCGCCGCCAGTCGCTCACCCTCACGGCGCAGGGTCTGCTCGACCGCGAGCAGGCGGCGGCGGCTGGCGAGCCCGCCGAGCAGGGCGAGGGTGAGCAAGCCGACCGCAATCGCCGCGGCGATCAGGATGGCGGCGAGGCCCGACTGTTCGTTCTGCCGGAACGCCTGGAGATGCTGCCGCTCGCGGGCCATGGCGGCTCCGGTGGTCTGGCTGATGGCGGCCGTGAAGGCAAGGCGCGTCGCGCGGTCGGTGGCGGCCCGGGCGGGGAGCGGCGCGGGCGGCAGCGGGATTGGAGGCTGGAGCCGGGCGTCAGGCACCGGCAGCGAGAGCAGGTTCAGCCGGGTTTCCGCGAGCAGTGCGAGCAGCCGTATATGCGGCTGCAACCAGGTGTGCTGGCGGGCCGTCGCGTCGAGCCCGCCGATGATTCGCCGGGTAGCCGCCAGGGCCCCTTGCAGGCGGGCCTGATCGAAAGGTTGGTGGAACAAGGCGACGCTTCGCTGTTCCAGCTCGACACCCGTGACCGCGCCGGCGAGCGCGTTCACCTGATCGTAGATCGCGTGCGCCTGCCAAGCCTGGGCCAGTTCGGCGCGGGAGGCGCGGATTGCAAATACGGCGATGGTGCAGGAAATGCCGATCCCGATTCCGGCAGCGAGGCCGATCGCAACCGCGAGCACGCGGATGCGGCGCGCCGGCTTTGGCTTTCCGTTCAGCCCTTCTGCCATATCGGCGCTGCCTTCAGGCGGGCGAGGAAGGCTGAATGCCGCGCCCGGTCAGCGTCACTGGGGACGATCCGGCATGGGGTGCGGCTGGGGCGCAGAGTGGTCGACGGGGCCGGGCCCGAGGCGGCGGGTACGAGGGCGAGGCCGCGCTGGCGGCCGCCGGTGAGCTCGAGATAGACGGCCGCAAGCAACCGGCAGTCGAGGAGGGCGTTGTGGGTGCCGCGTTCGGCGAGATCGATCCCGAAGCGGCGGCAGAGCGCATCGAGGCTGTTCGGCAGTCCGGGATAGCGGGACTTGGCCAGCGCGAGGGTGTCGATCATGCGGCCGGGATCGAGCGGCGGGGCTGCGATCCGGGCGAACTCGGCATCAAGGAAGGCAAAGTCGAACGGTGCGTTGTGCGCAATGATCGGATCGGTTCCGAGAAAGGCGGTCAGCTCGGGAGCGATGGTGGCGAAATCGGACGCGCCGATGAGATCGGCATCGCAGATGCCGTTGATCGCCGTGGCCTCTTCGGGGACCGGGCGAGAAGGGTTGACCAGCCGATGGAAGACGCCGCCGCTGGGGAGATCATTTTTGAGTTCGATGGCGGCGATTTCGATCACCCGGTGGCCGAGCCCCGGATCGAGCCCCGTGGTTTCTGTGTCGATAAGGACGGAGCGCATCAGGCACGAAGCTCCCTGATCAGGCGCCTGATCAGGCGCCCGGCGTGATGACGCGAGAGGCCGGTCGGCACCACGAGATCCGCAAGCCTGCGCTTCTCGTGATCGGGCATCTGGCGGGTTAGTATGGCGCAAACCTCGCCTGGCTGCATCTTTCCCCGCCGCAGCAATCGTGCCCGCTGCACCGAGGCCGGCGCCGAGACGACCACGACCCGGTCAACGCGCCTCTCGGCTCCGGTCTCGAAAAGGAGCGGTATGTCGAGCACTGCGAGCGGCCTTCCGGCGCGGCGGGCGCGCCGGAGGAAGTCGCCTTCCGCCTGCAGCACGAGGGGATGCAGGATGGCCTCGAGGCGGGTGAGGCCATCCCGCTCCGCGAGCACGCGGCTCCGGAGGCGCGCCCGGTCAACCGCGCCGTTGCGCACTACGCCTGGGAATGTGGCCCCGATCGCGCCGACCGCCCGGCCGCCCGGCGCGCCGAGCGCATGCACCACGCGATCGGCATCGAAAACGGGAATTCCGGCGCGGCGGAACACTTCGGCCGCGGTGGATTTCCCCATGCCCATGCCCCCGGTGAGTCCGATCACCAACATCGGAATGAATTTGTATCGAGATGGCGTGCGGGCGGCTACGTCATTCGTCCCGGGTCCGGTCCGGCTCGCGGCTCCGCCCCGCATCGGCCGCGAGATCCGCGGCGATGAAGGCGATGAGCTCCTGATCGACGCATGGCCGGATTCCAAACCAGGCCTCGAACCCTGGCACCGCCTGGTGGAGCAGCATGCCGAGGCCGGGGACGATGGTGAGGCCGCGGGCCTTTGCCGCGGCGAGTAGCGGCGTTTCCTGGGGCGCATAGACGATGTCGGCGACCGCGAGTGTGGCCGGGGCGCGGGAAAGGTCGACCTCGAGCGCGGGCACGCCCAGCATGCCGGCGGCGGTGGTGTTGACGAGCAGGGCCACGTCGGCGAGCGCGGCGTTGCGCGCCTCCCAGGCGAGCGGTCGGAGCGTGGGGAACAGGCGGCAGAGGCCCTCGGCGCGGCCGGGCGTGCGATTGGTGATGGATACCCGCGCTCCGGCCTCGAGGAGGGTGGCGACGACGGCGCGAGCGGCACCACCGGCACCGAGCACCAGCGCCGGCCCGGCGGCGGGATCGACGCCATGCGCGCGGAGACCGGCGAGGAAACCAGCGCCGTCGGTGCTGCTGCCGTGGATTTTGCCGTCACGGAAGACGAGCGTGTTGACGGCTGCGATCCGGCGTGCCTCGCCGGTGAGAGCGTCGCAAAGTCGGGCCGCTGCTTCCTTGTGGGGAATGGTGACGTTGCAGCCGGCGAAGCCGGCGGCGGCGAGGCCGCGGATGGCGGCGGGAAGCGAGGCGGGTGGCGTTGCGAGCGGGACGTAGGCGCCGTCGATGCCGTAGCGCTCGAGCCAGAAGCCGTGCAGGCGCGGCGAGCGGGAGTGGGCGACCGGCCAGCCGAGCAGGCCGGCGATGCGCGCACGGCCGGAGAGAATGGGCATCGGAGGACGAAACACGCATTGGCACGGCGATGCAATCGGCGGGTGACGCGTTCCGGGTTGGATCGGCTGTGGCGGTCGGGGATCGTTATTGGATCAACCCGGCGCCGCAGAGGACAGCGGTCTCCAATGCCATCAGCCGCTGCGCGGCGAAGCCGATCATCTCGCGCAGCAAACTGGCGTCAGAGGACTTCTCCAGAAGCTCCTGAAGGGCAATCTTATCATCGGTCATCGTGGTGGGTCCTTGGGTCAGAGTTGCGAGTCGCAACCCAATTCTACCCAGGACCATCGCGGTGACCGCCGCTGTAGATAAGTAGCCCGCCTCCGCCAGACTCTCGGCGGTCGCTCTGGCGGGCTACTTACCCACAGCTCCTGCGCCAACCACCCGGGGCACGGCCCAACTTTTGATCAGGTCTGACCCAGCCGCAGACAG
Source organism: Acetobacteraceae bacterium (assembly GCA_050730115.1). Lineage (GTDB taxonomy): Bacteria > Pseudomonadota > Alphaproteobacteria > Acetobacterales > Acetobacteraceae > JAKAWQ01. The sequence goes on along the minus strand of JBOHMK010000244.1, from coordinate 1,220 downwards.
AGAACCAGATCAGGCGGGGCGGCGGCGACGCCGCCCCCACCTTGGGGAAAAACCATGATCGACCCGAACAAGCTCGAAGAAGTCAAGAAAGTCGCCTGGTCGGCCTGCGATACCTTCCGAGGCGTCGTCGATGCCACCGAATACAAGGATTACATCCTGGATTTCCTGTTCCTGAAATACATCAGCGACGTTTGGGCCGAACACTGCGAGGATGCCCGCAAGGCCTATGGCGAGGACGAGGAGCGCATCCGCCGGCGCATGGCGCGCGAGCGCTTCGTCCTGCCCAAAGGCGCCTCGTTCTATGATCTCTACGCCCGCCGCGACGCCGACAATCTGGGCGAACTGATCAACGAGGCACTGGACGCGATCGAGGAAGCCAACAAGGCCAAGCTCGCCGACGTGTTCAACGTGGACTTCAACAGCGAAACGAAGCTTGGTCCGACGCGGGATCGGAATCGCCGCCTCAAGAATCTGATCGAAGGGTTCGCCGGCCTCAATCTGCGCCCGTCGGTGGTGGACGAGGACATCATCGGCGAAACCTACATCTACCTGATCGAGCGTTTTGCCGCCGGCGCCGGTAAGAAGGCAGGCGAATTCTACACGCCGCTTCAGGTCTCGCGGCTGATGGCACGCCTCGTCGCCCCCAAGCCAGGGGATCGGATCTGCGACCCGGCCTGCGGCTCGGCCTCCATGCTGCTGCGCGCCGGAGAATACATCGAGGAAACCTACGAGTCGCGCGACTACGCGCGGTTCGGCCAGGAGGTGAACAGCGCCACGTACGGCTTCGCGCGCATGAACATGTTCCTGCACGGCAAGGATGGCGCCACGATCGTCTGGGGCGATACGCTGAACGACCCCAAATTGATCGAGCGCGATGCGCTGATGAAGTTCGATGCGGTGGTGGCCAATCCGCCGTTCTCGCTCGATAAATGGGGGGCGGAGAATGCCGGCAATGATCGCTTCGCCCGCTTCTGGCGTGGCGTCCCGCCGAAATCGAAGGCGGACTACGCCTTCATCTCGCACATGGCCGAAGCAGCCAAGACCCGCGAGGGGCGGGTCGGCGTGGTCGTGCCCCACGGCGTCCTGTTCCGCGGCGGGGCAGAGGGGCGGATCCGTCAGGCGCTGATTGAGGAGAACCTGCTCGATGCCGTGATCGGCCTGCCGCCCAACCTGTTTCCCACCACCGGCATTCCCGTGGCGATCCTGGTCTTCGACCGCGC
>JBOHMK010000243.1:0-1648 GCA_050730115.1 Acetobacteraceae bacterium | reverse complement strand
GCCGAGGACCGGCTCGGGCGGCGCTTTCGCGAGGAGATGCAGGCGGTAGGCGTGACCTTCCCGACGCCGCCGCTTTTGAACGGCACTCCGACCGCAACCTCGATCGTTGCGGTCACACCGGACGGGCAGCGCACGATGTGCACCTACCTCGGCGCCTCGGTGGAATTCGCGGCCGGTGACATCGACCCGGAAATGATCGGGAGCGCGGGCATCCTCTACCTCGAGGGCTACCTGTTCGATCCGCCGGCCGCCCAGGCGGCGTTTCTGGAGGCCGCGCGGATCGCCAGGGAGAGAGGGCGGAAGATCGCGCTTTCGCTCTCAGATCCCTTCTGCGTCGACCGGCATCGCGCCGGCTTTCGCGCCTTCGTCCGCGAATCGGTCGATCTTCTGTTCGCCAATGAAGCGGAGGTCTCGAGCCTCTACGAAGAGGGGGATTTCGATGCAGCGGCCGAGCGTGCGCGGGCCGAGGTACCGGTTGCGGCGCTGACGAGGAGCGAGGCCGGCAGCTTGATCATCGCCGGAGAGGTGACGATTCCGATCGCGGCCTGCCCGACGCGGGTCGTGGATACCACCGGCGCCGGTGATGCCTACGCTGCCGGCTTCCTGCACGCCATTGCGCACGGGCGTGAACTCGCACTCGCCGGGCGGCTCGGCAGCCTTGCGGCGGCCGAAGTGATTGCACATCTTGGGGCAAGGCCGGGCGAGGGTCTCCGCGCGCGCGCTGCCAGTCTGATTGGTTGAATCTTCCTGATTGGTTGAATCTTCGCCGCATGGCTCTCCGCAACATCGCCATCATCGCCCATGTCGATCATGGCAAGACCACGCTCGTCGATCAGCTTCTGCGCCAGTCCGGGACCTTTCGTCCTCACCAGGCGGTGGCAGAGCGCGCGCTCGACACCGGCGAGCTCGAGCGCGAGCGTGGCATCACGATCCTTGCCAAATGTACTGCGGTGGTGTGGCAAGGCACCCGGATCAATATCGTCGATACCCCCGGGCATGCGGATTTCGGCGCCGAGGTCGAGCGGATTCTCGGGATGGTGGATGGCGCGCTCTTGCTGGTGGATGCCGCCGAAGGCGTTCTGCCGCAGACGAAATTTGTGCTGGGCAAAGCGTTAGCGCGCGGCCTCCGCCCGATCGTCGTGCTGAACAAGCTCGATCGGCCGGATTCGCGCGCCGAAGCGGTGGCGAGCGAGGTGTTCGATCTTTTCGCCGCTCTCGATGCGAGCGAATCGCAGCTTGATTTTCCACTGCTTTACGCCTCCGGCCGGCAGGGGTGGGCGGATTCTCGCCCCGACGGTCCGAGGCGCGATCTTGCGCCCCTGTTCGCCATGATTCTTTCGCATGTACCGCCACCCGTGAAACGGACGGAGGAACCGTTCGGCATGCTGGCGAGCATCCTCGAATATGATTCCTTCCTCGGGCGCATTCTCACTGGAAGGATCGAGGCTGGCCGTGCGCGGCGGAATATGGCGCTCAAGGTGTTGCGGCCAGGCTCTGCGCAGCCCGTCGAAGAGGGGCGGCTGACCCGGCTGCTGGCGTTTCGTGGCCTCGAGCGAATCGCGGTCGAGGAGGCGGAGGCGGGAGATATCATCGCACTGGCGGGGCTCGCGGAGGCGACGGTCGCAGACACGATCGGGGCCGTCGAGCG
>JBOHMK010000242.1:0-2641 GCA_050730115.1 Acetobacteraceae bacterium | reverse complement strand
GAAGAAGGCCATCATCGCGGTCACGAAATCCGCGTACGCCACCTTCCAGGCGCCGCCATGCGCCTCACCGGCGACGATCTCCTCCTTGCGGACGACGATCCCCGCCTTTTCCTTGCCCTGCTTCCGGCCCTTCGCACGCATCGGCCCGCCCAGCCCTTGCTGCTGGCGCGAAGAGTGCCAGAGCTTGCTTAACGGGCCCTAACCGGCGTTCTCTTCTCTGCTGCACTGCAGTCGCCGCTCATCTCCCGGGCAGAATCGCGCCGGCGTTTCCGGGCCGTGCGCGGACCCTATACAAAAGATAGGTCTCCGCCCGTTCTCCCTGCCGCGTGCGCACCACGGCCGTGGGAGTGCCGAGCACCGTCCAATCGCGGGCATCCGGCGCGCCTCTCCCGCCCCGGAGCAGCAGAAGCCCGCTCTTGCCGGCGATCATTGGGCCGGCCGGAGGGAGCCTGAACAGCCGCCAGCGCACACCTGTGGCCACCATCGGAATCGGGCCACGACCGAGAAAGGCGAGCATCGCCCCCTCGCCGTAGTCCCCGGCGGCCAGGAACCCGGCGTCGTCGGCCCGTCCGATCTCTGCGACGCTGGCGGCCAGCCGACGCCAGCCGCCGAGTGCGCGCAAGGTCGGATCGAGTCGCGCCGGCAGCGCGAACGGCGCGGCCAGGGCCTGGAGATAGACACATGCCGTGACGATGAGCCCGATTATGACCGCCGGCGCCCGCAGTCTGGACCATGGACGGTCGGTCAGAGCCGCAGCCGCGATCGCGGCCGAAGGATAGAGCACCGCGGGCCAATTCCCCTGCACCCGATCACCGAACGCATGCTCGACGAACACCAGCGCCGGAATGAGAGTGAGCAGAGTGAGCAACTCCGCCGCCGGTGCGCCACTCCGCCACGCCACCGCGGCCAGCCGCCAGGTCCCGACAACTGCGAGCGCGAAAACGAGCGGTGTGAAGAGGCCGATCTGGCCGGCCCAGAGCTCAGCCTGAAAGCGCAGCGCCGCGGCCGGCTGCCAGGCGCCGAGCCGCCCTCCCTGCTTGGCGAAGCTCGCCCAGTGGTGAAATCCGTTCCAGGCCAGCACCGGGGCGAACAGCAGGATGGCCAACGCGAGACCAAGCCACGGCTCCGGCCGCAACAGCCACGACCGTCCGATCCGGCTCGCCAGCAGCCAAACGCCGACGGCTGCGAAAAAGAAGAGGCCGGTATATTTGGCGTCGAGCGCCAGCCCTCCGGCCAAGCCCGCCAGCCACCACCATCGCCCGTCGCCGGTCGCGAACAGGCGGGCCATGGCGTAGAGCCCCAGCACCCAGAAGAACAGAAGCGGCGTATCAGGGGTCATGAGGACGCTACCGGCGCCGAACAAAAGCGTGGCGTTCAGCAGTGCAGCGGCCGCCACACCCGCGCCGGGTCGGCCCGGAAAGAAATCGTTTGCGGCACGAAACATCAGCCACGACCCGAGCGCGGCCGCAAGCGGCCCGAGCAGCCGCACCCCAAGTGGTGTCGCGCCCGCGACCAGCGTGCCGAGACGGATCCAAAGCGCCACCATCGGCGAATCATCGAGGTAGCCCGGCTGCAGAACGCGTGACCAGACCCAGTAATAGGCCTCATCCGGCGCCAAGTTGGTGTGCGCCGCGACCGAGAGGCGAAGCGCCGTCAGAACGGCGAGTGCCGCGAGTAATGCCGGCGGCCGGATAAACCATGGCCCGGCTGCCCGCCCTGGGCCGGCAGCCCACCGTGGGCCGGCAGCCCACCGTGGGCCGGCAGCCCGGCTTGCCCTCAGTGAGAGTTCCGCCAGTGCTGGAAGCGGAGGGCCCCGTAGCCAATCAGGCCCGCCGCGATTGCCACCGGGATCAGAATCAGGAACAGCCAGAAGGCGAGCATCGCCGCCGCCAGACCACCGGCCGCGATCGCGATCAGAATCGCCCAGCGCGCGACTCGCGCCGAGAAGGGCGGCCTGGTTGGCCGGCGAAACTCGCCTTCTGGCGTCAGGTCGAGAAGTGGCGGCTCGCGGGCGCGCATGCTCCGAACGTGGCCCACATGAAGTCTTCGTTCAAGCGATTCCACACCGGCGGCCGCGCGCCGCTTTGCGCGTCCCCCCGCGCTCACTACGATGCCTCGTGACCACCAGGATTTCCGCCATGTCCGATGAAGCCGCCACACTTCCCGTAAAACTCGTTGGTCTTGGCGTTGCCATCACTGCCGCCGCCAACGGCATCGGTCGGACGATCGCCGACAGCTTTCGTGCCGCCGGCGCGAGGCCCTTCATCTGCGACCTCGACGAGGCTGAACTCGCCCGTTCCGGCCATCCGGGTATGCGAGCCGATGCGGCCCTGGCCACGGACATGGAAAGTTTCGTCGACGGCGCCCTTCGCCACCTCGGCCGGCTCGACGTTCTCGTGAACAATGCCGGCATCGCCGGCCCGACGGCGCCCATCGAGCAAATCGACGAAGCGACGCTCGAGCGCGTTCTGGCAATCGACCTCAAGGCGATGTTCCATTGCGCGCGCCGCGCGGCGCCAGCGCTGAAGGCTGCAGGCGGCGGCAGCATCATCAACCTGAGCTCGGCGGCAGGCCGCTTCGGCTTCGCGCTCAGAAGCCCGTACTCCGCCGCCAAATGGGGCGTCATCGGGCTTACCAAGAC
>JBOHMK010000241.1:0-2351 GCA_050730115.1 Acetobacteraceae bacterium | reverse complement strand
ACTCTGGGCTGCTTCGTACGCCCTGCGGGGCTACTCGCAACGGCGCCTTTGATTCGACCCGAACGGAATGTGCTCTGGGTGAAGGTCCGGGGCGAGCGGGTCTATCTTTATCGGGCCGTCGATCGGGCAGGAAACACGATCGACTTCCGTCTCAGCCCCAGGCGTGACGTCGCCGCGGCCAAGGCGTTCTTCCGCAAGGCGATCAAGCACCAAGGGTCGAGCCCCCATGCCGTTTAGCTGGATGGCTACGCGGTATCGCATCGCGCCGTGCGCGAGATGAAAGCCGACGGGGAACTGCCTCTCGGTACCAGGCTGCGGTCGGCGTCGTCGCCCTTGGAGATGCGGGCATAGCCGAGCGGCAGGACCGGTTTCCGGGTTCAGAGAGAGAGGCCTGCGTACGCGCGCCGTTGTCGGCGATCTGTCGCCGGAGCCGGCTCTCCGCCGCATCATCATCGGCTGAGCGGTCCAAACCAATGGCGGCGCAGGGCTCAGTGCCCGGGCGAGTGCCGAAGCCGCCCGGGCTGCACGTCATGGCATCGCCACCGCGGGAAGGCCTGCGAGGTCGCTGTTCCGGAGGTCGTGACGCCGAGGCTGGTCGCGTGCCAGCGGCAGGTGCAACGGAGGTCGCCGCAGTTTATTGAGAGACGAGCGAGGGCCTCCATCCGGGAGTTTGCGGTGCGCTATATCTCGACGCGCGGGCGTGCGCCGGCGCTGGATTTCGCAGGCGTGCTGCGGGCGGGACTCGCCGAGGACGGCGGGCTCTACGTGCCCGAGGCATGGCCCGAATTCTCGGCCGCAGAAATCCGCTCACTCCGCGGTCTCTCATACCCCGAGTTGGCGGCGGCGGTGATGGCGCCGTTCGTCGGCGGCGCGGTCAGAGACCTGCCGCGGCTGACCGAAGCCGCGTATGCGGGCTTCGCCCATCCCGCAGTCGTGCCGCTGGTGCAGCTCGAGACCAGGCTCTTTCTCCTCGAGCTGTTCCACGGCCCGACCCTCGCCTTCAAGGACATTGCCATGCAACTCCTGGGGCGGCTGTTCGAAGAGCTGATCGACGGGCAACGCCTGACAATCGTCGGCGCAACCTCGGGCGATACCGGTGCGGCGGCGATCGAGGCGCTCAAGGGAAGGCGTGGGATCACGGTTGCCATCCTCCACCCGGAAGGACGGATCAGCGACGTGCAGCGGCGCCAGATGACCACCGTCACTGCCCCCAACGTGGTCAATATCGCCATCCGCGGCAGCTTCGATGACTGCCAGGACCTGGTGAAGGCGATGTTCGCCGACGCGCCGTTTCGGAATGAACAGCACCTCGCGGCCGTGAATTCCATCAACTGGGCGCGGATCGCGGCGCAAATTCCCTATTATTTCGCCGCTGCGCTGGCTCTCGGGGCGCCGGATCGGGCGGTTGGCTTCAGCGTCCCGACCGGCAATTTCGGCAATGTCCTGGCGGCCTGGGCGGCGGGACGGATGGGGCTGCCGGTTGCCGGGCTGGTCGTCGCCTGCAACCGGAACGACATCCTGGCGCGTTTCCTCGCAGCGAACGATATGTCGCTTCGTCCGGTCAAACCCTCCCTTTCTCCGGCCATGGATATCCAGGTGAGCTCGAATTTCGAACGGCTGCTGTTCGAGCTGCTGGAGCGCGATGCGCCCGGGGCCGAGCGGATCATGCGGGACTTCCGCCCGACCGGACGGATGGCGGTGCCGGAGTCGGCCTGGCGGCGCATACAGGCGCAGTTCCAGGGGTTCACCCTTGACGATGCCGGGACCGAAGCCGAGATCGGCCGCCTGTTCCGCGCCTCCGGCTACTTGGCCGATCCCCACACCGCGATCGGCATCGCCGGGGCCCGGGCAGCGAGGGTCGCGCGGGATCTGCCGATGGTTGCTGCGGCGACGGCGCATCCGGCCAAGTTCGCCGGGACGGTCGGGCGGGCAACCGGGGTCTCGCCCGCTCTTCCAGTGGCCTTGGGCGACCTATATCAACGGAAGGAGCGCTGCACGGTAGCGGCCAACGACCTTGCTGCCGTGGAAGCCGAGGTGCGGGCGCTTGCCGGAAGGAACTGAGCCGGAAGGAGCTGGGTATGGCCGAAGAAGCGATCCGCGTCACTCGACTTGGCTCGGGCCTGACCGTGATCACGGAGCAGATGCCTCGGGTCGAGACGGTTTCGGTCGGTGCCTACGTCGCCGCCGGAGCGCGCTTCGAAACTGCCGAGGAAAACGGCATCTCGCATTTTCTCGAGCACATGGCGTTCAAAGGAACGAAGCGGCGCAGCGCCCGGGTGATCGCCGAGGAGATCGAGTCGGTCGGCGGCCACATCAACGCCTATACCGCGCGCGAGCAGACTGCGTATTAC
>JBOHMK010000240.1:0-1895 GCA_050730115.1 Acetobacteraceae bacterium | reverse complement strand
GGCGCAGAGCATGGAGCGATCGGGGCGCGACCTGATCCGCGCCATCGCCACCGGCTACGAGATCCAGATCGACTTGGTGCGCGCGATTTGCCTGCACGCGCACAAGATCGACCACATCACCCATCTCTGCGCCGGACAGGCCGCCGGCATCGGCACGCTGCTCAACCTCAAGCCCGAGGTGATTTACCAGGCCGTGCAGCAGGCCGTGCATGTCAGCGTCACCACGCGGCAATCACGCAAAGGCGAGATCAGCTCGTGGAAAGCCTACGCACCGGCGCACGCCGGCAAGCTTGCGGTCGAGGCGGTGGATCGCGTGATGCGTGGCGAAGGTGCTCCGAGCCCGATCTATGAAGGCGAGGACTCGGTGATCGCCTGGTTGCTCGACGGGCCGGAGGCGCACTACCAGGTGCCGCTGCCCGCGCCCGGCGAAGCGAAGCGCGCCATCCTCGACAGCTTCACCAAAGAGCACAGCGCAGAGTATCAGGCCCAGGCGCTGATCGACCTCGCCATCCAAATGCGCGAGCGGATCCCCGAGCTTGCCGAGATCGAGCGCATCCTCATCCACACCAGCCACCACACCCACAATGTCATCGGTACCGGGGCCGGCGACCCGGAGAAGATGGACCCGAAGGCGAGCCGGGAGACGCTCGACCATTCTGCCATGTACATCTTCGCCGTCGCCCTCGAGGACGGCACCTGGCACCACGTCAAGAGTTACACCCCGCGCCGCGCTGCCCGCCCCTCGACGATCGCCCTCTGGCACAAGGTTGAAACCCAGGAGGCGCCGGAATGGACTGCCCGCTATCACGCCGCCGATCCGAAGGAAAAGGCGTTCGGCGGTCGGGTCGAGATTTTCCTGCGCGACGGGCGCGTGATCGAAGATCAACTCGCCGTCGCCGACGCCCATCCGCTCGGCCGGCGTCCATTCGCGCGCCCCGATTACATCCGCAAATTTCGCCAACTGACCGGGAAGCTGTTGGTGCCGGCCGAGGCCGAGCGTTTCCTTGCTGCGGTGCAGGAATTGCCGGGTATCGCGGCCGGCCAACTTGGTCGGCTCAACCTGGCCGTGCCCGCCGGAGCACTTGCCGAAGGCCGTCCCGGCATCTTCTGAGTGCAGTGCGTTTCATTGAGTGGAGAAGGATCGATGAGCGAAGCCGAGGTGCATAAGGGCCTGGTTGGAGTCTATGCCGACACCAGCGCCATCTCGAAGGTGATGCCGGAGTCAAACAGCCTCACCTACCGCGGCTACCCGGTGCAGGAGCTTGCAGAGCATTGCTGTTTCGAGGAGGTCGTCTATCTGCTCTGGCACGGTGAGCTGCCGAATCGCCGTGCACTCGCGGCCTTTGAGAAGGCGGAGCGAGCCGAGCGCCGTATCAGCCTGAAACTCCGCAATGCGATCGGTGCCTTTCCCCGCCGGGGCCACCCGATGGACGCGATCCGCACTGCGGTTTCGTTGATGGCGCTGGAGGACCCGGAAACCGCCGACAACTCGGAAGCGGCGACGCGTCGCAAGGCGCTTCGCCTGTTGGCTAAGATCCCGAGCGCGGTGGCGGCGCGCCATCGCCTCGGCCATGGCAAGAGGGTCATCAGCCCGAGGTCCGATCTCGGCTTTGCCGCGAACTTTTTTCACCTCTGCTTCGGTCGTGTGCCCGCGCCCGAGGTGGTCAAGGCGTTCGACGTCTCGCTGATCCTCTATGCCGAGCACACCTTCAACGCCTCGACCTTTACGGCCCGGACCGTGGCTTCGACCGAGGCGGACATCCATGCCGCGGTGACCGCGGCGATCGCGGCGCTGAAGGGGCCGCTGCACGGCGGCGCCAACGAGGCGGTGATGCACATGCTCAAGGAGATCGGCACGCCCGAGCGCGTCGCCGCGTGGCTGGAGGGGCGGTTCG
>JBOHMK010000239.1:0-10820 GCA_050730115.1 Acetobacteraceae bacterium | reverse complement strand
GCCGACGTCTATGCGATCGCCGAACTGATCCGCCGTCGCCGCGGCGGCGCCGCGGTGGTGATGGGCCGGCTCAGCCCGCGAACGCGCAATGCGCAGGTCGCACTCTACCAGGAGAAGGAGGTCGATTTCCTGGTCGCGACCGACGCGATCGGCATGGGTCTCAACATGGACGTCGATCACGTCGCCTTCGCGACGCTCGGAAAATTCGACGGCCATCGTCTGCGCTCGCTGGTCGCGGCAGAGCTGGCCCAGATTGCCGGTCGCGCCGGTCGGGGCATGCGCGATGGCAGCTTCGGCACCACCGCCGCCGCGCCGCCGCTCTCCGAGGATACGATCGCGGCACTCGAGGCGCACGAGTTCCCGCCTCTGGCGCAGCTTCGCTGGCGCAATGCCGAGCTTGATTTCCGCTCGATCGCCGCGTTGCTCGCAAGTCTTGCCGTGCCGCCGCCGACGCGGGAACTTCGTCGCGGCGCCGATGCCTCCGATCTGACAACGCTCGCCGCCCTGGCCCATGATGCCGATGTGGCGGCACTGGCGGCCTCGCCGGCGCGCGTGCATCTGCTCTGGCAAGCCTGCCAGATCCCTGATTTCCGCAAGCTCGCCGGCGATTCGCATCAGCGGCTGGTGGCGCGCGTGTTCGGCCACCTCGCGCGCGAGCGGCGCCTGCCAACCGATTGGATCGCTGCGGAAATCGCCGGACTCGCGCGACCCGAGGGCGACATCGACACGCTGATGCAGCGCCTGGCCGGAATCCGCGTCTGGTCGTTCATCACCGAGCGGGCCGACTGGGTCGCCGATTCGGCGCATTGGCAGGGGCGCGCCCGCGAGACCGAGGATCTGCTCTCGGATGCGTTGCACACGCGGTTGATGAGCCGCTTCGTGGACCGCCGTTCCGCGCTGCTGCTGCGCCATCTCGAGCATGGCACGGGAGAGAAGCTGCTCGCTGCCGTCTCACGGAACGGTGAGGTGCTGGTGGAGGGAGAGTTGGTGGGAGCGGTCGGTGGGTTCGCCTTCCGCCCTGACCCGGACGCGGCCGGGGCCGACCGCCGCCTGATGCTGCGCGCGGCCCGCCGTGCGCTCTATGCCGAGATGCCAAGGCGCGTCGCGGCGCTCGAAGCTGCCAATGACACTGCCTTCGCGCTCGCCGGTCAGACGCTGATCTGGGAGGGGGCGCCGGTGGCGCGGCTTGAGCGCGGCGCGGCAGCCTGGCGGCCACTGGTCCATGTGCTGCCGAGCGAGTTCCTCGATGGCCCGGCCCGCGAGCGTGTGCGTGCCCGGCTGCAGGTCTTTCTGGATGCGCGGATCCGCGCGGACCTCGCGTCCCTCTTTGCCGCCGAGGCAGAGGCTGCCGGCGATCCGGAACTACGCGGGCCGGTTCACCTGCTTCTGGAGGGCCTCGGTGTCGTTCCGCAGGCGTTGCGCCCCGATCTCGCCCGGGCCACCCGTTCGCGACTGGCCGCACTCGGGATCCGGACCGGCCAATTCGCGCTCTTCATGCCTGCCCTTCTGAAGCCGGCACCGCTTCGCACACGGGCGCTGCTCGCGGCCATTGCCGCGGGGCTTAAGGAGCAGCCGGCACTCCCGGCACCCGGACGGGTCGCGTGGGACCTGGAACGAAGCACGGACGAACTGCCCGCCGCCGGCGCCGCATCGTTCGCCGCGTCCATGGGGTGGTTGCCCGCGGGCCCGGTCGCGATCCGGCTCGATGTGGCGGAGCGCGTCGCCGCCGAACTTCGGACCGCATTCCGCCGGGCGCCGCTCCGGCTCCCCGCAGGCCTTGCCGGCCGGCTCGGCATCAAGGCTGCCTTCCTTCCGGTCGTCCTCCGGCAACTCGGGTTCCGTCTCATCCCGGACGTTGCAAGCGCGCCGGCAGTCACGTTGCTGGTGCCCATTCGCCGCCGCGCCGGCGAGGCCTCTCTGCAGGCACACGCCGCCGGTCCGTTCGCCCCGCTGGCTGCGCTGGACCTCGGATGAAGCCACCCGAGCCGGAGCAGCAGCGCCTCGATGCCTGGCTCTGGTGCGCGCGTCTGGTGAAAACCAGGACCCGCGCCGCCGACCTCGTTCGCGAGGGACGGGTGCGGATCAACCGCCAGGTGACTGCCAAGCCGCATGCGCGTCTCCGCCGGGGTGACGTGCTCACTTTACCTCTCGGACCTGGGCCTCTCGGGCCAGGTGTGCGGGTGGTGGCGGTGAAGGCGCTCGCGCTCCGCCGCGGGCCGAGTGCGACCGCATGTCAGCTTTACGAAGAGGTGCCGGAGACATCCGCTCTCTTGCACGCCAACAACGAAGCCGGCATACGGCGCGCGGCCCGTGCCGGAAGCGAACACTGAGCGCAGCCGAACGCCTCGGCCGATGGAGAACCGGCGATGACCTATGTCGTCATGGAAAGCTGCATTCGCTGCAAATACATGGATTGTGTCGAAGTCTGCCCGGTCGATTGCTTCTATGTCGGCGAGAACATGCTGGTGATCCATCCGGACGAATGCATCGACTGCGGCGTGTGTGAGCCGGAATGTCCGGTCGAGGCGATCGTCCCTGACAGTGACGACCGGGCGGGTGCCTGGCTCGAGCATAACCGCACCTATTCTGCGCTTTGGCCCAACATCACGCGCAAGGGGGAGCCACCACCGGACGCGGATGAGTGGAAGGATACGCCGAACAAGGCCGAACTCTTCTCCCCGGCGGCGGGCAAGCCATAACGCCGCGCGGCGCCAGTTTCCTGCCCACCCGGTGTGCTGCCCACCCGGTGTGCCGCCGACGTCAATTGCTGCTCCGCCGTTGGTTCTTCAATGCGGGCTTCCAATGGGGCAGCAACCGTAAGGAGGTCGGCAGGCCACTGAAAATATAGACGAGTGTGCCGGCCGCGGAGCCCGCTCAACGCGCAGCCAGTGTCGGCGTCGGCACAGCAGTTGGGCCCGCTAATTGGGCCGATGATCCGCGCGCGACGCACGCATGACAACCAATGATTGAGTAGGCTTTCTGTGGCTCTTTCTTCTGCACGCCCGGCCGCCGGGCAGTGGCAAATCACGTTATTTGTGCTATATTTACCGAAGTAGCGGCATTTCTGCGGGCGATCGCGGCCGGCGCGGAGTGTTGCGTCTTATCCGTAGCGGATCCCGGCGAGCGGGAGTTCCGGCGCTTCCCAAATCCGGCGCCGGGTCCTGAGGGTGGGACTTACGGTTCACGAAAGGAGCAAGGTTTGCCGAGCAAGGGTGCTTCCCGGCCTACGACTCAACGGCGTGCCTCAGGATCGGCGCCTTCGCGGCATGGTTCCGCCAGGAGCGGCGTTGCGAAGAGCGCGAAAAAACCGGCCGCCAAGATATCTGTGCGTCCCCCAGCGAAGACCAAGCACGCGACCAAGCCGGCCCCTGCCTCGCTTAAGGCGAAGCAGACCGTCGTCGTGAAGGCGGAGGTGAAGACCACCGCACCGAGGCCTCAGAGACGCCCGGAGAAGCAACAGGACCTGAAGCAACAGGACCTGAAGCAACACGACCCGAAGCGCCTCAATTTAGCACCGGTGACCAAATCCGCGGCACCGCCAGCTCCGATCGCTGAGACGACCCCGGTCACTGATACAGAGGCTCCGCCTGCGCCTCCCGCCAAGGTGGCTGTTGGCATCGAGCAAACGCCGCCACCGCCGACGCCGCCCCCGGCGCCGAGCCTTACCCCAACGCCTGCCACTGTCATTGGCGCGCCTGCTGCCGCGGTGCGGGCACCCATTGAATTGCGCCGGGTTCCCGCCGCTCCGGCGCCGCGAGGCTTTGCGACCGGCGTGGTCCGACCGGGCACCGTCGGCGGAATCGCTTCCGGTCGCCCGATAGTTGGCTCACCCCCGCGGCCGCTGGCGCCGGCCGAAAACTTCGTCGAGGGGGACCATGTCGTTTATCCGACGCACGGCGTTGGCAAGATCGAACGGATTGTCACCGAAAGCATCGCCGGATACCGCCTCGAACTGATCCACATCACGTTCGAGGAAAACCGGATGACGTTGCGCGTTCCGGTTGAGAAGGCGCGGACTGCGGGCCTGCGCAAGCTCGCCAGCCGCCAGCTTTTCGATGCCGCACTGACCACCTTGCGAGGCCGCGCCCGCATCAAGCGCACCATGTGGTCGCGCCGCGCCCAGGAATATGAGGCCAAGATCAACTCCGGTGATCCGCTGGCGATCGCCGAGGTGGTGCGGGACCTCCACCGCAATGCCGGTCAGCCCGATCAGAGTTTCTCCGAGCGGCAGATCTACGAGGCCGCGATGGACCGCCTGGCAGCCGAACTCGCAGCCCTCGACAACACCGACAAGGCAACAGCGGCCGAGAAGCTCACCACGTTCATGAAAGCCGCCTGAGCGGGTAGCGCAACCTGGTAACGAAAACGGCCCGGGCGATGGCGCCCGGGCCGTTTTGCTGAATGCCTCCGCCGTTACCGGGTGCGGCTGCCGAAAAGCTGCAGCAGCAGCATGAAGAGGTTGATGAAGTTGAGGTAGAGGCTGAGGGCGTCATAGACGCTGCGCTTGGCCGCGAGTTCCGGCCCCGACGCGTAGGCGTACTGGACGTAATTGGCCTTGATGCGCTGGGTGTCGTAGGCGGTGAGCCCGGTGAAGACGAGCACGCCGATCACGCTGATCGCGAACTGCAGCGCCGTGCTCCCGATGAACATATTCACCAGTGCGGCAATGATGATGCCGATCAGGCCCATGAACAGGAAGCTTCCCATCCGCGAAAGATCGGTGCGCGTGGTGTAGCCGTAGAGGCTGACCGCAGCGAACGTTCCCGCGGTGATGAAGAACACGCGGACGATCGAATCGCTTGTATAGATGAGGAAGATGTTGGTGAGGCTGGCGCCCATCGCGGCGCAGAACAGCCAGTAGAGAGCCTGCGCCGTCGTCCTGGACAGCCGGTTGATGCCGAAGCTCATCACCATGACGAAGGCCAGCGGCACGAAGATGCTGATAACCGCGAGCCCCGTCGGCTGCACGACCACCCCGGCCGGCGTCGCCACCTGATGGTAGAAGAGATTGACCAAGCTCGTGTTGACGATGATGTACGCAACGATGCCCGTCAGCACCAGGCCGGAGGCCATCCAGTTGTAAACCCGGAGCATGTACGCCCGCAGGCCGGCATCGACGACGGCTTGCGTGGCGGCCGAGCCGGACACGCCGGTATACGAACGATAGTCGGGACTCAAGGCCATGACTTCAGGTTCCTCTCCCAGGCAAAGCGCCTGCGCACCACAATCTGGTCCGGGGTACAGGCGTTTCAAGCACTCCACGAGGCCCGGACAAGCCCGAACGGCGCCCTTCTGGCCACGTTCCACCGCCTTCTAGCAGATCCCCCATACACGCAACAGCAATTCGCCGCTACTCGGCTCTGAGCCACGGTGCCGGGCTCGCTCTGAGTGCCGCTCCGGTGGCCAGGTGGCCGGCGAGGAGCAGGACCACGATCGCTCCGAGCACGGTTTCGGCAAGCGGCGCCGGCAGGAAAACCCAATGTCCGCCCATCAGGTAGCGCACGACGCCGAAGCTCGCGGCGCTCGCGACCAGAGCGGCGATCATTCCGGCCACGACGCCCCGCGCCGCGAACCCGGCGAGCCAGGCGGCGCGGATCTGGCCGCTGGTTGCGCCGACCGTCTTCAGGATCACCGCCTGGCGAATCCGCCGGCGTTGTTCGCTGGCGACCGCTCCGGCAAGCACCAGGACGCCCGCAGCCAGGGCAAGCAAGCTGAGCGCAGTGAGCGTAGCGGCAATCTGGGCGAAAATCCGAGCCACCGCCGCCAGCACGTCGGCAACCGTGATCGCGCTCACGTTCGGCAGCGCATCCGTGACCGCCGCCAGCACCTTTTCCTCCTGCCCGCTTGCCGCGCGCACCGTCGCGATGTGTGTCTGCGGCGCCCCAGACAAGAGCCCCGGGCTGGCCACCAGGAAGAAGTTGAGCCCGAGCCGCTGCCAGACGATGTGACGAAGGCTCGTCACCCGGAGCGGGATCACACGCCCGAGGACGTTCACCTTGACGGTGTCTCCGAGCGCGATGCCGAGCCCCGCGGCCAGTCGCGCATCGAACGACACTTGCGGCAGCCCCCGGTAGTCTGCCGGCCACCAGCGCCCGGCGGTGATCTCGGTGCCCGGCGGGGGCCGGGCGGCGTACGTCAGTCCGAGATCCGCATTCAGCGCCCAACGCGCGTCAGGACTGGCGTGGACCTGGGCCGCCTCGACGCCGTTCACGGCGACAATCCGTGCGCGCATCATCGGCACTTCCGAAAATGCCTCGACTGCGGGAAGGCGCTCCATCAGCTTTCTGAACTTGGGTACCTCATCATTCTGAATATCAATGAAATAGAAGCTCGGCGCCGTTTCTGGAATCTGGCTCGAGAGTGCCCGCTCGAGGTTCCCTTCAATCAGCGCGACGGTACCGAGCGTGGCCAGGCCGAGGCCGATCGAGACCGTCATCATGACGCTCGCCGCGCCGGGCCGATGGAGATCGGCGAGCCCGAGTTTGAGCCACGGCATCCGTGCCCGCCGGCCGAGGCCGGCCGCGAGTCGCATCATCAGCCGTCCGGCCCCGGCGAGCGCCGCCAGCGTTGCCGCCGCGGTCGCAGCATAGAGCAGCACGAACCGCGGTGAGCCGGTGGCGAGGACGGCGAGCGCCAGCAACGCTGCGACGAGAACGGCAGATGCCGCAAAGAGCCCGAGGGGGAGTCGCATTGGGCCTGGAACTGCCGGTTGGCGAAAGAGCGTCGCGGTGGAGACACGGGCCGCTTTCGCGATTGGCCAGAGGATACAAAGAAGTGCCGTGATCAGCCCGAATGCACCCGCCAGCAGGAGTGGCCCGGGATAGATCCCGACTGCCGCCGGCACCGGCAGGTCGGCGCCGAAGAGGCTCACGATGAGCGGCGTCAGGCCGGCTCCGGCGATCATCCCGGCGACAATCCCACCGGCCGCAAGTACCAGGATCTGCAACATAAGAGCCGATGCAACCAGGCGCCGGGAGGCGCCGAGCGCCCGCAGCACGGCGATCGTGGGAAGCCGCGCCTCGGCCCAGTTGGCGACCCCGCCCACGACCCCTATTCCCCCCACCAGCAGCGCCGTCAGCGCGACCAGGGTCATGAAGACCCCGGTGCGGTCGAGAAACCGCCTGAGGCCAGGGGCCGCCTCTGCGGCATCGCGCACGCGCCAGCCATTTTCCGGAAACGCGGCCGAGAGAGCCGCCTCCACATGCCCCACGTTCGCGCCGGCCGGCAGCGCCACCTTGAGCGCGTGGCGCACGAGGGAGCCCGGCTGTACGAGGCCAGTCGCCTTGAGCGCATGCAACCCGATCAACGCCGGCGGGCCGAGCAGAGAGGGTCGCGCCACTTCCCCGGGTTCGGAGGCCATCGCGGCTCGGATCGTGAACTGTGCCCGGCCGAGCGTGATCTCATCGCCCGGGCTGAGCCCGAGCCGTTCGAGTGCCAGCGGCGCCGCTACGATACCGGAACCTTGGAGTGCTGCCGCAACGCCGATCGCCGGTTGGAGCACCGGCTGTCCGGCCAGAGGCCAGGCGCGATCGACTGCGAGCAGCGACACGAGTTCGCGTTTGCCCGAAGGTGCCACCAGCATCGCGTGCATGGAAACGACCTCGGAGATCCGGGCACCGCGCCCCAGGAACCACTGCTTGAGGTTCGCCGGCACCGGCCGGCCTCCGGTTTCGACTTCGAGATCACCGCCCAGGAGCGCGCGCCCCGAATTGGCGAGCCCCTGGGTCAGGCTCGCCTTGAGGCTCCCGATGCCGCCGATCGCCGCGACGCCGAGCGCAAGGCAGAAAAGCGCGCCCCAAAGGCCGCGCGCGCCGCGCCGCAAGCCCCGTCGCGCCAGGCTGACCGCCAAGCCAAATCCGCGCCCAGGCGAAAGGGAGGCTCCTTCCGCGGCTGCGCTCATGCCGTGACGGGTAGAACGAGCCCGCCATCCTCCATTCTCAGCTTTCGTTCGCAGCGGTTCGCGAGCGTCGCGTCGTGCGTGATCAGCAGCAGCGTGGCACCGGCGTGCCGTTGCAGGCGGAACAGAAGGTCGATCACCGCGGCCCCGGTGGCGCGGTCGAGATTGCCGGTCGGCTCGTCGGCCAGAAGGAGCATGGGTTCGGGCGCCAGCGCGCGTGCGATCGCCACCCGCTGCTGCTCGCCGCCGGACAGGCTGCCCGGCAGATGTGAGAGCCGATGCGAAAGCCCGACGGCTGCGAGCGTGGTGCGGGCCCTTGCCTCGGCGTCCCGCCTGCCCGCCAGTTCGAGCGGCACCATGACGTTCTCGAGTGCCGTCATGCCGGCAATGAGGTGGAATGCCTGAAAGACGATCCCCACATGCCGGCGGCGAAAGCGCGCCAGCCCGTCCTCATCGAGCGAGGCAAGGTCGCATCCGGCGATGCGAACATTGCCTTCTGTTGGTCGTTCCAGGCCGGCCAGCACCATCACCAGGCTCGTCTTGCCGGAGCCTGACGGGCCGACGACCGCCACAGTTTCGCCGGCCGCTACCTCGA
The DNA here is from genome assembly GCA_050730115.1 of Acetobacteraceae bacterium. GTDB lineage: Bacteria > Pseudomonadota > Alphaproteobacteria > Acetobacterales > Acetobacteraceae > JAKAWQ01. The sequence continues at coordinate 2,328 of JBOHMK010000239.1, read as the reverse complement.
AGCTGAGGCTGTTGAGGATGTTGACCGGCCCGGCCGGCCCGGGCAGGGTCAGCGAAAGGCTTCGGACCGTGATCAGGGGCAAGGCGTCGGTGAGCGGCAATGCGGCGTCCATGCCGGCACGATATGGCGTTCGCACGGTCCTCGGCGAGGCTCTCGCCATCCTGCTTCTGCTCGGCCTCGGCTGGGCACAGGCTGCGTCGCGGCCGGTCAGGCTGCTGGTGCTCGGTGATTCGCTCTCGGCGGGCTACGGGCTGCCCACGGCGGATGGCTTTGAGGCGCGTCTCTCCGCCGCTCTGGCAAAGAGGGATCATCCGGTGGTGATCGAGGACGGGGCGGTATCGGGCGACACGACCGCGGGCGGGCTTGCCCGTCTCTCCTGGGTGCTCGGCGGCGATCCCGAAGCCGCGATCGTTGAGCTTGGCGGCAATGACGGGCTGCGCGGGATCGCGCCAAGCGAGGTCGAGGCCAATCTCAGCGCCATCCTCGATCGGCTGGCCGAGCGCCATGTCCCGGTACTGTTCGCCGGCATGTACGCCCCGCCCAACCTCGGGCCGCAATACGGAAAGGCTTTTCGCACCGTGTTCGATCGGCTGGGGAAGCGTCCCGGCGTGATCTACTACCCGTTCTTTCTCGCCGGCGTCGCCGCCAATCCCGCCCTCAACCAGCCGGACGGCATCCATCCCAACGCCGCCGGGGTGCGGATCATTGTGCAACGAATCTTGCCCGACGTGATCCGCCTGCTCGCCGAGGTGCCTCGCAAATGAGACTCTTCGTCGCCCTCGCCCTGCCTGGCCATCTCAAACGTGAGGTCGCGGTTCTCTCCGGTGGGATTCCCGGCGCGCGCTGGGTCGCGCCCGAGAACTATCATCTCACGCTCCGCTTCATCGGCGAGCAGCCGGCGCACCGCGCCGCGGAGATCGACGACACGCTCGCCCTGTTGCGCGGCCGCGGCTTCAGCCTCGTTCTTTACGGACTCGGCACGTTCGCAAAGGCGGGCCGCAGCACCGCGCTCTGGGTCGGTGCGGAGCGGAACGAGGCACTCGAGCGGCTCCGTGCCAAGATCGAGACGGCGTTGCAGCGGATCGGGCTCGAGCCGGAGCGGCGGCGCTTCAATCCGCACGTCACTCTCGCCAGGCTCGAGGGCGTGGCCGAGCCTAGGATCGCCGTCTACGTTCAGGCGCACAATCTGTTTCGCGCCGCACCGGTTGATATCGGGCATTTCACGCTCTTCAGTTCGCGGCCGGGCAAGGAACAGCCGGTTTACATGCCGGAAGTCGAGTACGTGCTCGACGGCGCCGTCTCCAGCGCGTGATGACTTTGGGTCAGCACGCCCTTGCCTTGGTTTTCCCGATCAATTTCATGGCGTTGGCGGTCAGCGAAGCGATTCCGCCAAAGGTCATTTGATCTGGCAAGCCGATTTAACCTGGATGGTGCGTATTGCTTTTTCCGCCGGATGCGCCGACATGGAAGAACCGCGATGCCGTCAACAAAGCTGGGGAGCGAGACATGATCGGAAAATTTCTGGGTGTGGCTCTGTGCGCGGGTGCTCTCTCGATCAGCGCCGCGTCTGCCGCAACGCCCGCGACCGCGACTTATGTCGCGACGCTGCAACCGATGAACACCGACGTTACCGGGACCAAGGCCAGCGGCGAGGCGCGGTTCACCGTCTCCGGTGGTACGCTCACCATCGACATCACAATGAAGGGCGTGCCGCCCAGCATGGTCCACTGGCAGCATTTTCATGGGTTCACGGATAACCGTAATGCAACTTGCCCGACGGCAGCCGCGGATACCAACCATGACGGCATCGTCGACCTGATCGAGACCGAGCCCACCTCCGGCATCACGATGGTGCCGTTCGATGTCAATCCGGCGGGGATGGATATCGCCCACGGCAAGTATCCGGAAGCTTCCGCTGCCGGCACTTATCATTATCAGGCGACGGTCTCTCTTGAAGCGCTCGATGCGGCATTTGCCAAGGCGTACCACGACCAGCATCTCGATCTCGACCGGCGCGTCGTTTTCATCCACGGGGTGCCGGCGGACACGAAGCTTCCTGCTACGGTGAAGTCGCTCGGACCGATCCCAGCCCAGGTCACGCTGCCGATCGCCTGCGGCAAGATCGAGCGCGTGTCGCAATAACCCCGACCTCGGAGTTTGCTGAAAAGCCAGGGCAAGGGCTCTGCCCTTGACCCGCCCAACGGAACCTCGGGGGCCTGAGGCCCCAGAGCCCCGCACTTCAAAAGAAGGGATTCCAAAGGCTGGCTAGAGCAATATCACCCTGACTGGAATCGCCAGATGCCGGTCAGGGTGATGAAATTGCTCGAG
>JBOHMK010000238.1:0-7042 GCA_050730115.1 Acetobacteraceae bacterium | reverse complement strand
GCACAGTGCTGCTGCCCCCCGGCACCTATGCCAGCTATTCGATCCGCCTCCTGAGCCGGGTCACTCTCCGCCTCGCCCGAGGTGCGACATTGCTCGCCGCCGCACCCGGAGAGGCTACGGACCAGCGCTTCGACCGCACGGATCCGGCGGGCCACTGGGCCAGATATCAGGATTTCGGACACGATCACTGGCACGACAGCCTGATCTGGGGCGAAGGCCTGCACGACGTCGCCATTGAGGGCCCGGGGATCATCCGGGGAAGCGGGCTGAGCCGCGGCCTCGGGCACGAAGCGGGGCTCCCGCCGCCGAACGCGCCAGGCGCCGGCGACAAGACGATTGCTCTGAAGAGCTGCCGCAATGTCGCAGTCCGCGACCTCAACATCGTTGACGGTGGCCATATCGCCTTCCTGGCCACCGGGGTCGATCATCTCACCGTCGAAAACATGACGATCGACACCGACCGCGACGGCATGAACATCGACTGCTGCCGCAACGTCGTGATCACCGGCTGCCGCGTGAATTCGCCATGGGACGACGGCATCGCTCTGAAAAGCTCGTTGGCACTCGGCGAAATCCGTCTGACCGAGAACGTCACCATAAGCGATTGCGCGATTACCGGATGCTACCGGCTCGGAACCCTCGTCGGTGGCAGCCGTCGCCGCTTTCCCGGCAATGCCGGCCCTTATCGCGCGAGCCCCGTCGGGCGCATCAAATGCGGCACGGAATCCATCGGCGGTTTCCGCAACATCACAATCACCAATTGCAGGTTCGACGGCTGTCGGGGGCTTGCGATCGAATGTGTGGATGGCGGCACGGCCGAGGACATCACGGTGAGTGGCCTCGTGATGCGCGATATCCGCAATGCGCCGTTCTTCATCAGGCTCGGCGCCAGAATGCGCGGGCCGTCGGGCCGGCCAATCGGCGTGGTGCGGCGCGTCCGCATCAGCGACGTGGTGTGCGAAGCAGCGCATAACACCATGCCGGCGATCATCAACGGCATTCCTGGTCATCCGGTCGAGGACATCGTTCTCGACAACATCCGCATCAGGGGGGAGGGTGGCGGCACGTCGGAGATGGCGGCGATCGTTCCGCCCGAGGGCATCCGAAGCTATCCTGAACCGACGGTGTTGGGACGGCTGCCGGCACAGGGCTTCTTCATCCGTCATGCCCGGAACGTCGTGATCCGCGATGTCGCATTCGAAAGCCGGCTGCCGGACGCCCGCCCGTTCGTCTGGATGGCGGATGTCAGTGGCGTCGATGCCGTTGGTCTCAAGCTGCCACCGAAGGCGAGCGCGCCTTCATTTCTGCTCGAGAATGTGCGCGATTTTCACGCCGAACGCTGCGGCGCGCTGCCGAACGGGACCCTCGATGCCGTGGGCCACCGCTTTCTGCCGTAAGATCGAGGATTGACCTCCCCATCGGCTCGCAAGGCGAAGCGGCCCAAAGAGAGAGAGTTCGCCTGCAGGGTTTCGGCCACGAGGTTCCGGCAGAAGTTCCTGCCGTAGTCTCCGACCATTGGACAAGACGCCTCGGGATTGCCATCTATGGAAGGTAACGGGCGCTGACGGGGACCACGATGAACCAATATCGGAAGACGGCAGAGAGCATTGCGCGGCTGACGCCGGCGCAGTACCGCGTGACCCAGCAGAGCGACACCGAGCCAGCCGGCAGCGGCGCGTATCTCCATAACCGGGAGCCTGGCATCTACGTCGACGTCGTCTCGGGCGAGCCGTTGTTCGCCTCCTCCGACAAGTTCGACTCCCACTGTGGCTGGCCGAGCTTCGTCAAGCCGCTCGAGCCGGGCAACGTCAAGGAACTGGCCGACACCTCCCATGGCATGATCCGCACCGAGGTGCGTTCGTCGTTCGGCGACAGCCATCTTGGGCATGTCTTTCCCGACGGGCCGGAAGATCGCGGTGGCTTGCGTTATTGCATCAACTCCGCATCGCTCCGCTTCGTGCCGCGCGAGCAGATGGAGGCCGATGGCTATGGAGCCTATCTCGACCAGGTAGAGGACATCCGGTCAGCGCCGGACGTGACGCGCTGAACCTGATACACTGATCGGCACAACCGCGGCGGCGGCAAGCTGACGCTGCCATTCGGACCATGGGGCCTGTCCGGGGTCCGCGGTCGTGGCTATCCGCCGGCCGCGCCCTGCGTATTCACGTAAAGCGAATAGACGGAGTGGCTCGCCGCCATGAAGAGGCGGTTGCGCCAACGTCCGCCGAAGCAGAGATTGGCACAGCGCTCCGGCAGGTGAATATGCCCGATCGGGCGTCCCTCGGGGTTGAAGATGCGGACGCCGTCGAGCGCCTCGGTCATCCCCCACCCGGCCCAGATATTGCCATCGGTGTCGCAGCGCATGCCATCGGGCGTGCCTTCAGGGCCGGCATCGATCAGGATCCGCTTGTTGGCGAGCGTCGTGCCGTTGCCGGTGACATCGAAGGCCAGGATATGGCGCGGCGTCGAGCGCGATTCGACGACATAGAGCAGCTTCTCGTCGGGTGAGAAGCACAGTCCGTTCGGCGCGATCACGTCGCCGGCGACCATGCTCGCCTGCCCGGTTGCCGGATCCAGCCGATAGACATTGGTCGGCAGTTCGGAGATTGCGCGATGCCCCTCGTAGTAGCCGAGAATGCCGAACACCGGATCGGTGAACCAGACCGAGCCGTTGGATTTGACGACGATATCGTTCGGCGAGTTGAGCTTCTTGCCTTCGAAACGATCGATCAGCACCGTGATTGCGCCATCAGGTTCGGTGCGGGTGACACGGCGCGCATCGTGTTCGCAGGTGACCAGCCTCCCCTGCCGGTCGCGCGTGTTGCCGTTGGCATTGTTGGAGGGTTTGCGAAACACGCTGACCGCACCCGTTTCTTCCTCCCATCTCATGATCCGGTTGTTCGGGATGTCGCTCCACAGAAGAAATCGGCCATCGCCGAACCAGACCGGCCCTTCCGACCACCGGCAGCCATCGGCCAGATGATCGATCGAAGCCGTGTGCTGGTGATATTGCGTGAACGAACCGTCCAGTACTTCGACAGATGGTTCCGGGTAACGCCGGTTCATCGTCAGCATCAGTGGATCTCCCCTGCACGTTTGATCGCCTGCTTGAGCTTTGCCGGCGTGAAGTCCGCCTCAGCGCAGACATCCATGATCACTTTCTCACGCCGCGCCACCAGCGCAATCGCCTCCGGCAGCTTCTTCACCGTCTCCGCAGGTACCACGACCGCACCATGGAAGTCGGCATGGATCACGTCGTCGTGTCCCGCCTGCATGCCGAAGATGTTCACCGGTCGGCCGAAATCGACGACATGCACGTGTGCGTGGCTCGGGCCGATCCGCCCACCGATGATCTGGAAGCCCGGGGCCAGCATGTCACAGTCCCGAAACGAACCGTTGGTCACACAGCCGAGCGCGCCGAGCGCCTTGTGCACGCGCGAATGCACCTCGCCCCAGAATGCGCCATAGCCCGGTCGATCATCGAGATCCTGCAACACAACCACGGTCGGCAATTCCGCCTCGGCGACATAGTCGTACCACTCGAGCCGGCTCGCCACGACACCACGCGGCGACTCCTTGGCCCTGAGCGTGCCGACGCGTGCCAGTCCCACGATCGGCGGCAACGTGCGGTCAGCCGCCACCATCGGCTCGACGGTGAAGCCGATCGCACGGCGCTCGGGCACCACCACTTCGAGCCCGTTGCAGATGGTCGGCGTGTCCCATTGCGTGAGCCGCTCCATCTCTGCCCGCGTAAACGGCCTTTCCGCCATGACGATTTCCCCTCGATCTGCAAGCGGGATAGCATTGCAGCCACCGGACGCCCCAGGCAATCGGGGGACAATCAGCGGAGGGACTGGTGATGGACACGCTCGTCGCCAAGGAAGGGCTCAAAATCGCGCGTGGCGGAAAATCCGTCTTCGGCGCCCCGCTCGGGGTGATGATGCTGGAGACCCGCTTCGCACGCATTCCGGGCGATATCGGCAACGCCGGCACCTGGCCGTTTCCGGTGCTTTATCGCGTGGTGCGCGGAGCTAGCCCGGAACGCGTGGTGCTGCATGCAGCGGACGGCCTGCTGCCGGCGTTCCTCGAGGCGGCCGACGAACTGGTTCGGCTCGGGGCCGGCGCCATCACGACGAGCTGCGGCTTTCTCTCCCTCTTCCAGCGCGAAATCGCCGCCCACGTCGGCGTGCCGGTGGCGACCAGCTCTCTCATTCAGATTCCATTGGTGCAGGCGACGCTGCCGGCGGGGCGCCGCGTCGGCGTCGTCACGGTCTCCGCGGCCGCTCTCACTCCCGCCCATTTCCGTGCGGCCGGCGCCGCCGAGGACACGCCGTTCGCTGGAACCGAGAACGGGCTGGAATTTTTTCGGGTGCTGATCACCGGCGAGAAGGAAGACCTCGACCTCGCACTCGCCGAGCGCGATGTCCTGGAGGCCGGGCGCACGCTCGTCCGGCAGCACCCGGAGGTTGGCGCGATTGTACTCGAATGCACCAATATGCCGCCCTATGCCGCGGCCCTTGCTGCCGCAGTCGGGCTTCCCGTCTATGACATCACCACGTTGATCCGCTGGCTCTGTGGCGGATTGCAGCCGACTGCCTACCCCTCGCCCGCTGGTGGGGCGACCGCCCCCGGCCCCTGAATGGCGAGGGCGCGCGCTGAGGCCGACAGGCGGGTCACCGGCCCGGCGAGGAGTGGCACCGGCTATCGCCGGATCGCCGCCGCGTCGGCGCCGAGACGCGGCGCGAAGTGCTCGGTCAAAACCGGCCCGAGGATCGAGGTCACGAGCACCGTCACCAGCAGTACGTTCAGCACGCGGTCGTCGAGCGGAGGCGCTCCTCCGGGGCCGAGCGTCGCCTGGGCTACCAGCGCCGCGGCAAGGGTAGCGGCGATCTGGGGCAGCGTCAGCGCCCAGACCGTCAGCGTCGCTTCCCTGCCGTAGCCGAAGCCGCGCCCCGCAACCCATGCTGCCAATCCCTTGCCGAGCAGCAGGGTGCCGATGATCCCGGCGACGAGAGGAAAATTGCCCAGCAGGCTTTGCACGAATTGAACCGGGTCGATCAGGAACCCGGTGGCGATGAAGAAGATCGGGATAAAAAGCGTGTTGGCCAGGAACTCCGGCTTGTCGCCGGCCGGCTTGTCTCGCACCGCAGCGTTGCGCGCAAGCCCGGCGAGGAACGCACCGACGATCCCTGGCGACTGAATGACATGCGCGCCTGGTCCCCGAGCGCTGTTCCCGAAAGCCAGCCTGACCCGGGCGGGCCTGCCCGGTCCCGTGGCCGGGCTTCCAGGCCGTCCGAGGTCCCCGAACGCCCGCCGCGTGCGAATTTCACGCTCCCGCCATCCGAGTCTGGAAGCCCGCCTCCTGCGTCTCCATAATCGGCTGGCGGGACCGCTTTCGTCCCGGGAGGATTTTCCATGGATTCCGGGCTTCAACCGCCCGAAATCGGGCTCGAAAGCCGCTTCATCGATCTGGATCGCCCGGTGCTGCTCTCCGGCATCCAGGCGCTGGTGCGTGTGCTTCTCGAACAGGCGCGGCTCGATCGTGCGGCCAGGCATCGCACCGCGGGGCTGGTCTCCGGCTATCGCGGTTCACCGCTGGGCGGGGTCGATCAGGAACTCTGGCGGCAGGCGAAGCTGCTTGCGGCGAACGACATCCGCTTCCAGCCGGGCCTGAACGAGGATCTGGCCGCGACCATGCTCTGGGGCGCCCAGGAAATCGACGTCTTCCCGGGCAAGCGCGTCGATGGCGTGTTCGGCATGTGGTACGGCAAGGGGCCGGGCGTCGAGCGCAGCGGCGATGCGCTGCACGCGGCCAATATCTTCGGCACCTCTCGCCTCGGCGGTGTGCTCGCCGTCTCGGGCGACGATCACGCCGCGCACTCCTCGACCTATCCGCACCAGACCGAGCCGGTCTTTTATTCGGCGATGCTGCCGATTCTGGTGCCCGCTGATGTCGGAGAAATTCTCGAATTCGGCCTCACCGGCATCGCTCTTTCGCGCTTCGCTGGTTGCTGGGTGGCGCTGAAGACGATTGCCGAGACCGCAGAGCAGTCGGCGACGCTGATCGTGCCAAGCGCTCGCGAATTCAAAACCCCGGATTTTCCGATCCCGCCGCATGGCCTCAACTTCGACATCCGGTTGCCCTGGCCGGCACGCCGCGCCGAACTTGAGCGCCGCCTGGTCGAGGAACGCCTGCCCGCTGCGATCGCCTTTGCGGCCGCCAATCACCTCGACCGGCTGATCGCCGGTGATGCCGCCGCCCCGATCGGCCTCGTCACCGTCGGCAAGGCCCACTATGACGCGACGCACGCGCTCGCCTTGCTCGGTCTTGCCGGGAGCCCGCTGATCGCCGTTTACAAGCTCGGGCTGGCCTGGCCGGTGGACGCCGAGGGTCTGCGCCGGTTTGCTGCTGGCAAGCGCGGAATTCTCGTCGTCGAGGAGAAGCGCGGTCTGGTCGAGGTCCAGATTCGCGACGCACTCTACAATCTGCCGGCCGATGCACGGCCGGCAGTCGCCGGCAAGCGCGACCTCGATGATTCGCCGCTGCTGCCAGCAGTGCTGGAGCTGTCCCCCGAAATTATCGCTCCAGCCCTCGCCCGGTTCCTCCGCCGCTTCGGCCTCGCCGTGGCCGACCCCGCACTGCCACCGCCGTTCGAACGGCCGGACGGACTCTTGCTCCGGTTGCCGACTTTCTGCGCCGGCTGCCCGCACAACACCTCGACCCGACTGCCGGACGGCAGCTTTGCCTCCGCCGGCATCGGCTGCCACACCATGGTGATTGAAGGCTGGGGCTCGACGCGAACGTTCACTCAGATGGGCGGCGAGGGAGTGACCTGGGCCGGACTCGCGCCGTTCATTACGACGCCACATCTGTTCGCCAATATGGGCGACGGCACCTACCAGCACTCGGGCATCCTGGCGATCCGTCAGGCGGTCGCTGCCAATGCCCCGATCACTTACAAGATTCTCTACAACGACGCAGTGGCCATGACGGGCGGTCAGCCGGTGGAAGGTGCCCCAACCGTCGTTCAGATCGCCCACC
>JBOHMK010000237.1:0-5298 GCA_050730115.1 Acetobacteraceae bacterium | reverse complement strand
CGGGCAGGCGGTATAGAGCGCGATGACCGGAGGTGGAATCACCGCAGGTCTGAATCGCGCGATGAAACAACGACATAGAGCGGTGTGGGCGAGCGTGAACGAGCACATCCCGCTCTAGGCGCGGGCCTGGTGCCGACGTAGCTCAGCGGTAGAGCAACTGATTCGTAATCAGTAGGTCCTCGGTTCAAGTCCGAGCGTCGGCACCAGTGAAAACAATAACTTGCCATCTCACGCGGTCTCGCGTCACACGTTCAAAGGCCGTTCTAGTGACCCGGCTAGTGACCTTCGGCGGGGCTTAAGGACCCAGGATCGCCAGCCAGTCCGGGACGTAGCGCTCGGCCGCATGGTCGTAGCGCCAGGCGAGCCCCTCGATCTTGTGCAGCTCGCCGGCCGCCTCGCCGGCCATCGTCGTTTCGGCGATCCCGGCGCTCATGCGACGGCCTCCCGCCGCAGCGCCACCACCTCGCCGGCGCGCACCGGCCGCGAGCAGAAGGCCGCCCACTCGTCCATCAGCCGCGCCCGCCGGGCCAGCATGTCCCCCCGCTGCGCCATCCTCCCGGTCACCACCCCGGAGAGCCCGACCGGGCACCGGTCCCGACGGTCGATGGGTCGGTCGTGTGAATATCAACCTCGCCCCACGCGTGTTGTTTCCCAAAAAGTTCCGGAACACTTCGGCGCCCGGTGGGCTGCGATGCTGCTCAGGCGCCCCGTGTGGAAGGCGCTGGGGACTGCTCTTGGCCCCGTGTCAGGCGGCGCGGCTTGTCCCGGGCTGCCGGCCGCCCGCTTCGCCGCCTTGCGCTCGCGCTTCCAGAAGGCCCGCTTCCAGCGCCGCAGGTGCTTCCACCAATCGGCCGGGCTCGCGGCTGCGGTCAGCACTCCGCGCTTGCGGGTCGCCATCAGAACGCCTTGGGTAGCCCGGCTTGTTTCAGTGTGTGGTTCGCCCAGTGTGTGGTTCGCCCAGTGCCGGGACTTGATGTTGGAATCCACCATGAAGTTCAGCTTCGAGATCGGGCTATACCAGATTTCGTGATCGCCCTTGCCTTGTCGGACGAAGGTGCAATCGTTTTCCCGCAGGATCGCCTTGACGCGCGGCGTGAAGTTGTCCGCCATCAGGCGGCGTGGCGGGCCAGCTCGGTGCGATTTGCTATGACGGCAAAGGGGATTTCCTGCGGCTGTCCCCCGAGCGCCCCGTTCGCTTCCAGCAGCTCGGGAATGACCACCTTGAGCTTCTCGATCAGCTCTTCCAGCGTGTCGGCGCCGGTTGCCAGGCCGGGCACGTCATCGCTGGTGACAACCCACACCTCGGCCGCGGCATCCCAACAGGCTTGCACCTGGTAGCGATGGCCGGCTTCGGTCGGAACCGGGCTCTTCAGGACGGCGGACATGGCCGGAATATAGGCTCGGACGTACCCGTGGCTGCCAAGGTGTTTCCGCATGGCTTCGCGGCTCGCGCGCTCACAGCGCATGTCTCGTCCTTCCGCCTACCGGTCGCCCTCCAGGCTCTCCAGCCCGCAAGTAGATCGGCTTGCTTGGCTTGAGCGGGGTCCGGTAGCGGGCGAGGCCACGCGGCCCGCGGGGCTTGCTCTTCACCTCGTCCGGGATCGGGAAGTCTTCCGAGAAGTGGTACGAGAGAGAAAACCGCCAACGCCGCAACACCGTCTCCACCTCCTCGCCCGACCGGCACACGGCCCACCGGCAGCCGGCTGCCCCCAGTGCCTCGAAAACCAACTTCTGAGCCTTGCTCGGCCGGCTCTTCGGGCTGCCCTTCAGCTCGATCCAGTACGGGCGCCCGCGTTTGAAGAACAGCATGTCCGGCGTGCCCGACTTGCAGCCCCGCCACTTCCTGAAGAACGCCTTCCGGCTCGATGTCATGCCGAGGTCGAGCGAACTCCACCACACTCCGGGCGCCTCGGCCAGCGCCACATGGAGCCAGCACGCAATCGCCCCCTGCATCTTGTATTCGGCGCTCTTCCGTCCCGGCTTTCGCAAGCGATGACCGGTACTTGCACAGTGTCCTTCTTCCTTCGTCAGAAGGACACGCGCGCACTCGTCCGCTGTCTGGCCGCCCTCCTCGTCGGGCCAATGGTAAGCATGGGACCCGCTCATTCGTCCCCCTCACGCTCCGGTGGGGTGGTCGCCAGGAAGGCGGTGCGGGGGATGGCGGGCAGCACGCCAGCGGCGAGCAGGGCTGCCTCGGCAGCGCGGTAGCGGGCCGTCCCGGACGAGCGCGGATCGGTGCAGACGCGTGCTCCAGCGCGGCGATCCAGGTCCGCCAGCGCCGGCGCGCCTCGGCGCGGATGGCCTCGATGCCGGGATCGAGGTCTGCGGGCGACAATGCGGGCGGCGCCGTGGCAACCAGGTCGCGGACTTTGCGCTTGCCGGTCATGCCCGTTGCCCCATCCGGGCAGCCGCGGGGAGGCTCGATGCACCCTTGCAGGGATTGTCAGGGTTTCCCCCTATATCCCCGTTACGCGCGTACGCGCGCGCATGCGCATAACCCCCATAATGGGTGGACCCCTGACAATCCCTGCAAAAGGTGCTGGGGCCGCCTTTAGGCGCGCTCATGGTCGGGCTCCGTCCAGGCGGGTTGCACGTCGTCGAGCGCAATCCCGTCGAAGGTCGCATGTCGGCCGCCAGGGCGTTTGCTGAGTCCCCTGGCCTCAAGCGATTGGCTAAATCTCTTCTGCGATCCGGGCTCCTCGCCCGCCGCCAATGCCCACGTGCGCCAATCGGCGAACAGCTTGGAGCATTCCGTACCGCCATAGCCGACCCTCTTGCATCGCTCGGCCATCCAAAGCGCGAGAATGTCTTCGCCCTCGAAGTACTGACCCGTCGCCGCCGTCACTGCCGCTGGCGGGGCGAGCCCTTGCCGCTGCCAATCCAGGCAACCCGTGACCGCCCAGGCGAGGATGCCGGACCATTCCGAGCGCAGCTGATCGGCGAGGGTGGGGTCACGTTCCTCGGCCGGGATCGTGACGGCGAACGGGATCAGATGGATCCTGCGGCGCATGGCTTCGTCCACGCCGCGGAGCGCCGGTTTGTGGTTCCCCGCGATGAACAGTTTGAACATCGGAACGAAGGTGAAGAAATTCTGGCGCATGAATCTGGCAGCGATGGGATCGCCGCCCGTCAACGCCTTGATCCGCGCTTCGGCCCACCGCCGCCCCGCTTCCATTTCTTGCGCCGCGACCAGGCGAGCGCCGCGCAGCATTGCGAGGTCGGCAGGATGCCGGTCGGTTGGCGATGCCGTGAAGGCTTCCATGCTAGCGATGGCAGAGTAATTGCCGAAGACTCCGGTCAGCGTGTTGAGGAAGGTGCCCTTGCCGTTCGCGCCCGCGCCGTAGCCGAAGAAGAGCGCGTGCTCGCGGGTGATGCCGGTCAGAGAATATCCCGCCGCCCTCTGCAAGAAGAGCCGCAGGCTGGTATCGCGTCCGGTGATGCGGTCGAGAAAACCGAGCCATCGAGAACACTCGCCGCCGGGCGAAACGGCGGTGCACTTGGTCATGCAGTCGTTCAACTGGTGCGGGCGCATCGTCCCGGTGCGAAGATCGATCGTGCCGCCCGGCGTGTTCAGCAGCCATGGGTCGGCATCCCATTGTTCGGCAGTTGCAGCATGGCGGCGATCCGCCCTCGCAAGCCGTTCTACTGCGGCAACGGCTTTCGCACTCGCTATTGCTGCGGCGACTCTCTGTTTTTTGCAGGTGGTAGCAGCGGTCTTGCAGACGGCGCGCGCCAAATCGAACCCGAGCATCGTCGCGTCCGGGCGCCAGGTGGCGCCGTCGAACACCATCCAGTGCCCCCAACTCGCGACATAGCGCAAGTGGTCCGCGTGCTCGGCTGTGAACCGCTGGGCGAGCGCTAGATCCGAGAACTCCGGCGGCCGGGGATGGTCGCCCGACTGCTCCGCCTTCGGCGGCTCGGCTGCTGCGCCGTCGTGCTGCGGCGCCTCGGCCACGAGCCGCTGCAACTCCTCGGCCGTGGCGCCGGCGGCAAGCCAATCGCTCACGTCGCCTTTGGGCGGAAGGTTGGGCAATCGCAGGATGCGCACCGTGCAGGCGATGCCAAACAGCTTCGCCGCCACGTCGAGCGCGTGCCTATCGCCGGCGTCGTCGTGATCAGGCAGGATCACCACGTCGCGCCCGCGAAGGTGCGCCGACATGCCGATCGTCCACTTGCCGGCGCCGCCCGGGTTGCAGGTCGCGATCAGGCCGCGCTCGCGCAGCATATCGACATCATTCTCGCCCTCGGGGAGAAAAACCGTGGCGGATACAGACGCGTTCAGAAGCTCGGGCATCCGGTATGGAACGCGCTTGATTCCGGTGACGCTCCAATTCCAACCGCCGTTGCCGTCCGGTCGGCGCTGCCGGAAGTCCTTCGGTTCAAACCGCACCACCTGAGAGAGCAGCGTGCCGCTCGCATCGCGATAATCGTACGTCGCAACGATCCGACGCTCGGTTTCGATCTCGCCCACGATGAATCCGCGCTCGCGCATCCACGCCAGGACCTCGCCGTTCGCACACCGCGTCTCGCGCATGATGAGATCGAGCGTGCCGCCACCCTCGCCGCGCTCGTGGTCGAACCACTGCCCGCGCTTATTACCGGCGACCTCAACGGCGAGGCTGCCATGATTGCCGAAGCGCAACGTGCTCGCGGTCGAGAGCGCGGAGTTCGGCTCCCCCAGCAGGTGCCGCGCCACCGGCCCAATCAGCGCGGCGAAGTCGATGCCGGCGCTGCCGCTCATGTTGCACCTCGCGGGACTTGCAGGGTGCGTGCGAGAAGAGTGAATGCGGGGGTGCTGCTGCGTTTCCGAAGACCGCTGCCCTCTCCGCGGGGGCGGCGGTTTCGTCCGGGGTCAGACCGCGGAAACATCGACGGGTCGTGCCGCCGGCGCGGCAGGCGGAGGGGTTCGACGCTTGACGGGGGCTGGCACGGGTGGCAGAGCTGCCGCCCACTGGCGGATCTCTTGCACCCGCCAGCGGACTGCGTGCGTCCCGACTCGGACCCGACATGGGAACTTGCCATCCGCTTCGAGCCGCCAGCGGTGGGCCCGGGAGAGCCCCGTCAGAAGTTTTACTTCCGGCTCGGCAACGAGCCGTTCGTCTTGGGGTGTTGCAGACATATCCGAGCGCCTTTCCGGTGACGCTTGGATCATGCCGCTGTTTCTGCGGCGGTTTCCGACTCCCGCGCAGATTTTGGTCGCGCGGTAGTGAGGCAGCACCCCGGCCCGGCTATCGGGTGTGTGCCGTCTTCCGATTGCGAGCGTGCCGGAGGATGCCATCGACCTTCTTGGTGCTGATC
>JBOHMK010000236.1:0-11926 GCA_050730115.1 Acetobacteraceae bacterium | reverse complement strand
CCTGATCGCCGGCCTTGCCAGCGCGGCGGTGTTGTTGCTGCTCAGGTTCGATCTCCTCTCGCGCCGACTTCTCGCGCCGTACTCCGCTGCTATCCGGACCTGAAGACACCCGGCGCTCAGTTGAGCTGCAAACCGAACATCCATCCACAGCCTGCGGCTGGCCAGCCTCTTGCGGCGGCGCATCAGAGACCGACTGGCGCCGGGATGAGGCCCACGCGAGCAAGAAAGATCCGGGCCGACGGCACGACCGTGCCGCCGAGCGCGGCCAGCGTTGCCGAGAGTTCCGAGTCGGAAACGACGCGCATCGGATCGTACTCGCCGTTACCGGCTTTCGCATGCAGGGCGAGTGCCGTCGCGGCATCGAGCGAAAGTGTGATCGGGATGCCGATGTCGAGCACGTGGCTCAGCGGGTGCTCGACGATGCAGAGCGGCGCCCCGACCGCGCTCCGCGCGGCAACGATGCCGGTCTCCTCGAGCAGCTCCTTCAGCAGTTGCGCGGCGAGGTCGATCCGCCCACCGCCGTCTGCGGCGCCCGGATCGACGCTCCCGGCTGGTGGCAGTTGCCACATACCGGCCTGATATGCGGTGCGGAGGCTGCGCCTGCCGATCAGAATGCCATCGGTGAGCCGCACGATGCCATTGACCGCGAGCGGACGAAGGCCAAGCTCGGTGAAGAGTTCCGGTCGCAACGTCTGGGCGACGATGCGGCGGAACTCGGTGAAGTGTCCGCTGAGGCGTTCGGGTTCGATCGCATCGGCGCTGAAGACATGGCCGTTGAAAAGGACGCCGGCGAGCCGTGCTTCGGCGCTCTGCCAAAGGCGCTCGACCTCGGCCTCGAGCGAGGGCGTAAGGGCTGGCGCAGCGCTGACGACGGTGACGGTCAGTCCGGGTGAGACCTCGTGCACCGTGAAACCCTGCATTGGGCCTGCTTCCGTCCCAAAGTGGGTCGGGGATTGAGCCAGCTTCGAACGCGCTCCACAATGCGCGGGCACCAAACTGTGTGGACCGACAAGAATGTCTCGCGAGGAAGCCTGGAATTTCCGCCTGATCGGCCATGACCCGAGTGCCGCCTGGGGCGGCGGCAGCCTGGTCGAGGTGCGCCAAGGGCACGCCTATGTCGGCGCGGTCGGTGGCTCTTCCTTCAACGGTCGGGAGGGCTTCACCGCCCACGACGTGACCGACCCCGGGAAGCCACGCAAGGTCTTCGAATTCTTCGCCCCACCCGGCGTGCACATGCACAAGCTCCGCGCCGTGGATGGAGACTTTCTCTACGTCAATTCGGAGCGGCTGGCAGGCAAAGCCGGCGAAGCCGCGCGGACCGGCTTTTACATCTTCGACATTTCCCGCCCCGCCGAGCCGCGTGAAGTCGGCTTCTTCGACCTGCCGGGCAGCGGCCCGCACCGGTTTGGTGTCGACAATGCGAGGAAGCTCGCCTTCTTCCCGAACGACGCACCGGGCTGGCACCGCCGCGTGATCTGGACGATGGACATCGCCGATCCCCTCAGACCCGAGGTCATCGGCATCTGGGGCCTGCCCTTCCAGAAGGAAGGGGGCGCCGCGGTTGGCAATGATCCCCATCCGGGCCCTGGCGTGTGCACCTTGCATGGCCCGCCGGTGATCCGCGGCCAGCGCATGTTCGCGGCCTTCTGGGGCGGCGGCGTTGCGGTCATCGACTGCAGCGATCTCCGGGCGATGCGGCTGGTCGGGCACGTCTGCTGGTCGCCGCCGTTCGTCGGTGCAACCCATACCGCCTGGCCGATCGGCGAGCGGCCTTATCTCGTCGTCACCGACGAGGCACGCGCCAGAGAAAACTACTGGGACAGTCAGTTCATGTGGATCGTCGATATCCGCAATGAGGCGAACCCGGTGCCGGTCGCGACCTTCTTTCCCGACCGGGAGAAATATTTTCATCGCGGCGGACGGTTCGGCGCGCACAATATCCTCGAGCATATTCCCGCCGAAGGCCGCTTCGCCAACACGGTCTTTCTCACCTATTTCAACGCCGGGCTGCGCGCCGTCGATGTCAGCGATCCGCTGCGCCCGGTCGAGATCGGGCATTACGTTCCCGCCTGCCCCGCCGGGCAGCAGGCGATCCAGTCAAACGATATCGGCATGGACGAACACGGGCTCATCTATCTGATCGACCGCGCAGGCGCAGGCATGCACATCCTCGAATACGCTGGCTGAGCGCGCCCGGACGTTGCGCGCCGGCCCCGGTGGCAGAGACCGACGCACGCTTGTCCCGCTCAGAGCGGATGTGATATCGTGCTATCAACCCAAGGGAGGGTCTGTCATGGCCCAGTTGATCGTGCGGAACCTCAACGATGCGATCAAAGAGCGGCTCCGCCGCCGTGCCGTGCGGCGCGGTCGCAGCATGGAGGAGGAGGTGCGAGAGATCCTGCGCGCCGCCGCCGGGCAGGACGAGGCCGAAGGCCGGAAAGCGCGGCTAGGGAGTCGGATCGCACGTCGCTTCGCCGGTCTTGGCCTCGCCGATGAGCTTCCCGAACTCCACGGACTGGCGGTTCCGGCAGAATTGAGCCGGGAATGATCCTGCTGGACACCAGCGTGCTGTCCGCACTGATGCATGACCCGCCGGATCCCACTGTGGTCACCTGGCTCGACCGGCAGAACGCCGACGAGATCTGGACCACATCCGTCACTGTGTTCGAAATCCGCTTCGGATTGTCACGCCTTGCCGAAGGGCGGAAGCGGGCAGCCCTGCAGGCCGCGTTCGACGGGCTGTTGCATGAAGATCTGGCGAATCGAATTGCGTCACTCGACCGCGCTGCGGCCGAAGCCGCAGGCGAGTTCGCCGCCAGGCGAGAGGCTGCCGGCCGTCCAGTGGACATGCGGGATACCCTGATCGCCGGAATCGCCCTCAACGGCCGGGCACGGATCGCGAGCGGTAACATCCGGCACTATGACGATCTTGAAACGAGCGTGATCGACCCTTGGGTGGACTGAGGTAGGCAACCTGGATCAATATGGCCTCTGGCGGAATCGCTGAGCTGACCGCCAATGCCATGAAATCGACCTCAGGTGTCTGGGCCCCACGACCGTCAATGAAACGCACCTGACCGGTCCCCGGATCGAGTCGCGCGCCCGCAAACTCATGCCGACCCGCGATCCAAGACCGATTGGCTCCGCTTCCCGGCACGGTCGTGCCACTGGTAGTATCTCACCATCGGGCCAAGGAACCAGGGGCGGCCGCGATAGAAAGGCCGGGTCACAAAACCGAGCCCATCGAAGGCCGTCCGGCCCTCTCTCTCTCCGAGCACCTGCTGGCCGATCCGCATGCCGAGATAGCCGGCCATGGCGGCGCCGGAGCCGCAATAACCCAGCGCATAGTGAATCCCCCGGTGTCGGCCGAGATGCATCAATTCGTCGAACGTGTAGGCGACGAAACCTGACCACGAATGGCTGATACGGGTCGCGGCCAGCTCGGGGAACAGGCGCACCATCTCGGCACGGAGGCGCGGGGCGCTTGCCCTGGGATCCGTCTCGTTCGCGGAAACCCGGCCGCCGAACAGGATCCTCCGCCGGTCCGGCGAGGCGCGAAAATAATAGACGATCTTGCGAGTGTCGCTCACGATCCGATCCCTCGGCATCAGCCGCGCCATTGTTTTGGGATCGATCGTCTCGGTCGCGATGATGTAGCTGCCGATCGGAATCACGCGCCGCTGCAGCCAGGGCAGGAGCGCGCCCGTATAGCCGTTGGTCGCGACGACTACGTCGGACGCCTCAATGGCCCCGTTCACCGTCTCGACGGTGAGCCTGCCGTTGGCGGGCCGGATCCCGGTTGCCCGGGTGCGCGGAATGACCTGAACCCCGGCAGCGATCGCCCGCTCCAGCATGCCCTGGTGCAGTCGCGCCGGATTGACCGCCGCGTGCTCGGTGAAGACGATGCCACCGCAATAGGCATCGGTTCCGAGCTCGCAACGCTGCTCGCTGCGGGGCACCATGTGGGCCTCGATGCCGAGGCGGCGCACCTCCCCGTTCAACCACTGCCCGAGCGGTTCGTACTCGGCCGGCCGGTGCGCGCCGTGAAAGCGTCCGGCGATCCGGAAGTCACACTCAATCCCTTCACGGGCCACGAACGCGCCGATCCATTGCAGTGAATTCTTGCCCTCTTCGCGGATCGCCAGCGCCCTCTCGGTGCCGAAGCGCCGCGCGAGTTTCTCGAGACCCGGCTTGACGCTGGTCGAGATCTGCCCGCCGTTGCGCGTGCTGCAGCCGAACCCTGCCTCTTCGGCCTCGAGCACCACCGTCTCGCGGCCGCCTCGCTGGGTCTCGAGGGCCGCCATCAGGCCGGTGAATCCCGAGCCGACGACGACGATTTCGGCCTTTTCCGGCAGCTCCGATGCCGGGAGCGTCGGCCTCGGCACCGCGTCCCACCAATAGGGAGCGGGCTTGAAGTCATCGGTGAACAGATCTTTCGTCATGACGTACCCGGATCCCTCAACTCAAGCCACAGCAGGCGCGACGCCACGAAGGATGAGGTCGGCTCCCCGCTCGGCCACCATGATGACCGGCGCGTTGGTATTGGCGGAAGTGATCGCCTGAGCGTGTGATCGACCACGCTCGATTCGGGATCCGCACCCATGTGGCTGTCATAACAGTGCCAGTTTGAAAAGTCCGGCATACCACTTTGCGCCCCGCTTCCCGCCCACGGAGGCGAAGCCGAGGTCACGGGCGGGCAGCCTGAGCCCCCGGCATGCCGCGGCCGGGAATGCGATGGCGGAAGCGCAACGCCTCGGCCACATGGATGCGTTCGATCCGGTCCTGATCTGCAAGATCGGCGATGGTTCGTGCAACCCGGATCACGCGGGTGTAGCCGCGGGCCGAAAAGCCAAGGCGCTCGGCCGCCTCCTCGACGAAGCGGCGGGCCTCGGGCGCGATCGCCACCTTGTCCGGATCCGCCTCGGCGTTGAGCCGTCCAGGCGCGCCCGCGCGCGCCTCCTGCCGGCTGCGCGCCGCCGCCACCCGGGCGGCGACGACGGCACTCGACTCGCCGGGCGCGGCGCGGGAAAGCACCGCCGGCGGCACCGGCTGCACCTCGACGGTCATATCGATCCGATCGAGCAACGGCCCGCTCAGCCTCGTCTGATACTCTTCTCCGCAGCGCGGCGCCCGGCCGCACTCGCGGGCGCCATCGCCGAGATAGCCGCAGCGGCACGGATTCATCGCCGCAACGAGCTGGAAGCGGGCAGGATAGGTGACGTGCGCCGCCGCCCGCGCCACGGTCGTCCGCCCGGTCTCCATCGGCTGGCGGAGCGCATCGAGCGCCTGGCGGGGAAACTCGGGCAGTTCGTCGAGGAACAGCACACCGTTGTGGGCGAGGCTGATCTCGCCCGGCAATGCACGGTTGCCGCCGCCGGTAAGTGCCGCCTGGCTCGCCGAATGATGCGGCTCGCGGAACGGTGGACGCATGATCAGCCGCCCGCCTTCGAGCATGCGCGCGAGGCTGTGGATCATGCTGACCTCGAGCGCCTGCGCACTGCTGAGGCGCGGCAAGAGACCGGGAAGCCGGGCAGCGAGCATCGACTTGCCGGCCCCGGGCGGGCCGATCAGCAGCAGGTTATGCCCGCCGGCGGCGGCGATCTCGAGCGCGCGCCGGGCCGTCTCCATCCCTTTCACTTGGGAGAGGTCGGGTAGATCCGTCAGTTCCTTGATACCTGGCGGTTCGGGAGGGCTGAGGATCTGCGCGCCTTTGAAATGATTGACGAGCGCAATGAGATCGCCTGCCGCCAGCACTTCGATCCGGCCCGCCCAGGCCGCTTCGCCGCCCTGCGTCGCCGGACAAATCAGCCCGAGATCCTTGGCCGAGGCGCCGATTGCGGCGGGGAGTACGCCGCCGACCGGGGCAATCGTGCCGTCGAGGGAGAGTTCACCGACGGCGGCGAAGCCCGAAAGCTCCTCGATCGGCAGCACCCCCATCGCGGTGAGCAGAGCGAGCGCGATCGGCAGATCGAAGTGGCTGCCTTCCTTGAGAAGATCGGCGGGCGCGAGATTGACCAGCACCCGGCGCGGCGGCACCGCGAGCCCCATCGCGGTGAGCGCTGCGCGCACCCGCTCGCGCGCTTCGGCAACCGCCTTGTCGGCCAGCCCAACGACGAGGAAGGCCGGCAGCCCTGCGGAAATCTGCACCTGAACATCGACCGGCACCGCCTCGATGCCGACGAAAGCGAAGGAATGGACGCGCGCCAGCGTGCTGCTGAAAAAGCTCGATTGCGGCTCCCGTTGTCCGTTCATCCGGGAGCCGTCGGACAGAGCCGGATCATCCAACGCCGTAACGATGGAGCCAGGCAAGCATCCGCTGCCAGCCATCCTCGGCGTCGGCCTTGCGATAGCTCGGGCGATAGTCGGCGTGGAAGCCGTGCGGTGCATCCGGATAGACGTGAATCTCGACCGTCTTGCCCGCCGCCTTTGCACGCACCTCGGCTTCCCTGATCTTGGCCGACGTGCTGGATGGATCCTTCCTTCCGTAAAGCCCGAGCAGCGGACAGCGGATTTTTGCCGCGACGTCGAGCGCGGTCGCTGGCTGGATCGGGGTGCGCGGGCCGTCGAGCGGACCGTACCAGGCGACTGCCGCACGAAGATCGAGGCCAGGATGCGCCTCTTCGGCGGCATAGAGCCAGGCATCACGGCCACCGCGGCAGAAGCCGATGACGGCGAGCCTGGTGCCGTCGCCGCCGTGTCCGGCGGCCCAGGCCGCCGCCGCGTCGAGATCGGTGATCACCGAGGAATCAGGCGTCTTGGCAGTCACCTCGCGGAAAATCTGCTGGCTGCTCGTCATGCTCGCGAGCTCGGGGAAGCGCCAGTAGAGTTCCGGCGCGATCCCGAGGAAGCCCGCCTTGGCGAGCCGGCGGCAAATATCCCTGATGTAATGATGGACCCCGAAGATCTCCTCGACCACGAGCACGATCGGAAACGGACCGCCCTGCTCGGGCTTGGCGTAATAGGCCGGCATCTCACCGCCGGCGAGGGCGAGCTTGATTTCGCCCGCGGCGAGCCCGTTCGTGTCGGTCGTGATCTCCTGCGCGAGGGCACGGGTGGTCGCGATCGTGAGACCGGAGATGAGGCCGCCCGCGAGCGCGCCACGCCGTGAGGGGGGAAACCGCTCGAGGCCGGCGATCTCCGGTAGATCGTCCATTTTTCCGCTTCCGTGTTCAGCCGCCGGCGGCGACCAGGGACGTTGCTTGCTTGAGATTGGCATCGAGCTTGCCGAGGAAGGCCTCGGTCGTAAGCCAGGGCTGATCCTTGCCAATCAGCATCGCGAGGTCCTTGGTCATCGATCCCGATTCCACCGTCTCGACGCAAACCCGTTCGAGCGTCTCGGCGAAGCGTGTCACTTCGGGCGTCTGATCGAAGCGCCCGCGATAGGCGAGGCCGCGCGTCCATGCGAAGATCGAGGCGATCGGGTTGGTCGAAGTCGGTCGGCCTTTCTGGTGTTCACGGTAATGGCGGGTGACGGTGCCGTGCGCGGCCTCTGCCTCGACAGTCTTGCCGTCCGGGCTCATCAACACGCTGGTCATCAGGCCGAGCGAGCCGAATCCCTGCGCAACTGTGTCGCTCTGCACGTCTCCGTCGTAGTTCTTGCAGGCCCAGACATAGCCCCCCGACCATTTCAACGCCGACGCAACCATGTCGTCGATCAGCCGATGCTCGTAGGTGAGCTTCTGCGCGGCGAACTTCGCCTTGAACTCGGCCTCGTAGATCTCCTGGAACATGTCCTTGAAGAACCCGTCATAGACCTTGAGGATGGTGTTCTTGGTTGAGAGGTAGAGCGGATAGTTGCGGGCCAGCGCATAATTGAAGCTGGCGCGCGCGAATCCCTCGACCGAGGCGCGTGTATTGTACATCCCGAGCGCCACCCCGCCGCCAGCTTTGAAGTCATTGACCTCGAACACCTTAGCGGGACCCCCATCGGCCGGCTGGTAGGTCAGCGTCACCTTGCCGGGGCCGGGAATTTTCACATCTGTTGCGCGGTAGACATCGCCATAGGCGTGGCGCCCGATGACGATTGGCTTGGTCCAGTTCGGCACCAGGCGCGGGACATTGCGACAGATGATGGGCTCGCGGAAGATCGTGCCGTCGAGAATGTTGCGCAGCGTGCCGTTCGGGCTGCGCCACATTTGCTTCAGGTGGAATTCTGCAACCCGTGCCTCGTCCGGGGTGATGGTCGCGCATTTGACGCCAACCCCGTACTGGCGGATCGCGTGCGCGGCCTCCACCGTGATCTTGTCTTCGGTGCGGTCGCGGCTCTCGATTCCGAGGTCGAAATATTTGAGGTCGATATCGAGATAAGGCAGGATCAGCTTCTCCTTGATGAAGCCCCAGATGATGCGTGTCATTTCATCGCCATCGAGCTCCACCAGCGGCGTCTTCACCTTGATCTTCGCCATATCCCCCTCGTCCTGCCCAACAGATCTCGTGCGGCGCGCCGCCCCAGGTGCAGAAAGCCGCCCGCGCCGGTCAGCGCAGAGCGCTACCGGCGCGGGCGGACCTTCGCATCCGGACCATCGCCCGGCAAGCCTCGGCACGCCGGCAGCAGTGAGCGGGCGCATTCGCGCCAGCACGCCGAGCGCCCTCTCTGCACAGCAAGGGCGGATCGTGGTCTCTACCCCGAACCGAGCGCCGGGGCGCTGACCGGGTGGGCGGCAGCCGTAGCCTCCAGGCGCAGGCCGGATTGCGAATCGAATACATGCAGCGCGGAGGTGCGAAGTCCGACGGTAATGTGATCCTGCACCGCGGCCATGCCGGGAAGCTGGACGGTCAGCGCGGCGCCGCCGGGAAGCGTGCCGTGCAGCAGCGTTTCCGAGCCGAGCGGCTCGATCAGATCAACCGCGAGCGGCATCTCGCCTGCACCGTCAACCGCGCCGTTTGCCCCACCATTCCCCGTGCCATTTCCCTCGCCATTTCCCTGGGGGAGCATCAGCACATCCTCCGGGCGGATGCCGATCGTAAGAGCGCGTCCGTCCGGTCCGGGGCGCGGCCCGTCGGCAAAGGCAATCACGGGTCCTGTCTCGAGCGCCGCAGCCCGGCCCGATCCGGTGAGCCGGGCAGGAAGGAAATTCATCGCCGGCGCGCCGATGAATCCCGCGACATAGGTGTTCGCGGGACGGGTGAACACCTCGACCGGGCTTGCGACTTGCGCCGGACGCCCCTCGTGCATCACCACCAGCCGGTCCCCGAGCGTCATCGCCTCGACCTGGTCGTGCGTGACGTAGAGGCTGGTGACACCTAGCCGGCGTTGCAGGCGGCGGATCTCGGCCCGCATCTGGACGCGGAGCTTGGCGTCGAGATTGGAGAGCGGCTCGTCGAACAGGAAAAGCTTGGGCTCGCGGACGATCGCCCGGCCCATCGCCACCCGCTGACGCTGGCCGCCGGAAAGCTGGCGTGGCTTGCGGGCCATCAGGCCCTCGAGGCCGAGCATGGCCGCCGCCTGATCCACGCGCTTCTTGATCTCCGCTTCTCTCAAGCGGCGGATGCGCAGGCCATAGGCCATGTTCTCGAACACGCTCATGTGCGGATAGAGCGCATAGTTCTGGAACACCATCGCGATATCCCGCGCCGCCGGGTCGAGGCGGGTCACATCCCGCCCGTCGAGCACCACCGAGCCCGCCGTCGGCTCTTCGAGGCCGGCGACCAGGCGGAGCAGCGTCGATTTTCCGCAGCCGGAAGCGCCGACGATCACCACCATCTCGCCATCGGTGAGCTTGAGATCGACCCCATGCAGCACGATCAGCGGCCCGAAGCTTTTCGTGAGGCCCGATAGCTCGAGCGTGGCCACTACTTCTCAACCTCCGTGAGACCCTTGACGAACCAGCGCTGCATCGCCACCACCACGACCACAGGCGGCAGAATGGCGAGCACCGCCATCGCCATCATCGTGTTCCAGGGGGTGAGCGTGAATCCGCCAAACGTCAACTGCACGATTCCGATCACGATCGTATCGAGCTTGGGGTCGGTGGCTACCAGCAACGGCCAGAGATACTGGTTCCAGCCATAGACGAACAGAATCACGAACAGCGCCGCCATGTTGGCGGCCGAGACCGGAATCAGCATATCGAAAAGGAAGCGGATCGGACCCGCACCATCCATGCGGGCCGCTTCGATCAGCTCGTCGGGAATAGTGAGGTAGACCTGGCGGAACAGCAGCGTCGCCGTGGCAGAGGCGATCAACGGAATGGTCAGGCCGGAAAACGTGTTGATCATGTGAAAATCCGACATCACCGCATAGGTCGGAATGATCCGCACCTCGACCGGCAGCATCAGCGTAATGAAGATGGTCCAGAAGGCCGCCATGCGGAACGGAAAGCGGAAGAACACCACCGCGTAGGCCGAGAGCACCGAGATCACGATCTTGCCGATCGCGATCACCAGCGCCATGCCGGCCGAGATCATCAGCATCCGCCAGGCGGGATTCCCTCCGGCCTCGCCGTAGCCGTGCATCAGCACGGAACGAAAAATGCCGAGATGGGAAAAATCCGGGATCAGCGACAGATCGCCGCGGTTGATCGCACCTGCGTCCTGGGTGGCACCGGCAAACACCAGCCAGACCGGAAAGACGAACAGGATAACCCCAAGCACAAGCACGAGATGCGCCGGCCAGTCGAAGCGGCGGTGCATCAGGAAAGCGTCCGCTGGCCGAGGAAGCGGAACTGCACGGCGGTGAGCCCGATCACCAGCACCATCAGCACGACCGATTGCGCGGACGAGCCGGCCAGGTCAAGATTGATGACGCCGTCGCGATAGACCTTGACCACGAGCGTCACCGTCGATTGGCCCGGGCCGCCGCGCGTGAGCGCCATGATCGTGCCGAACGTATCGAAGGCGGCATAGACGAGATTGACGATCAGGAGAAAGAACGTGGTCGGCATCAGGAGCGGCAGGACGATGGTCCGGAAGCGGCGAAAGCCGCCGGCGCCGTCCATTCGCGCTGCCTCGATCACGCTCGACGGAATCGATTGCAGCCCGGCCAGATAGAAGACGAAATTGTAGCTGACCTGGGTCCAGGCACTGGCGACGATGACGAGCCCGAGGGCCTGCATGCCGTTCACCGTGTAGTCCCAGCGGATGCCAAGATAACGGAGTTCACGGCCGATGATGCCGACCTCGGGGTTCATCATGAATACCCAGAGCACCGCCGAGACCGCAGGTGCGACCGCATACGGCCAGATCAGGAGCGTACGATAGATGGCGCGTCCGCGGATCTCGTGATCGGCGAACACGGCAAACAGCAGGGCAAGCACCATCGCGAGCAGCGTAACCAGCACGCAGAAGATCGCGGTCCGGGCGAGCGCGGCGCGGTATCCCGCGTCGTTGAAGATGGCGATGAAATTGGCGAGACCGACGAAGCGGGTGTGCAGGCCAAAGGCGTCGGTCTCGGTGAAGCTGCCGTAGATCGCCTTGCCGGCCGGCAGGAGGAAAAAAAAGAACGTGATGAGAAGCTGCGGCAGGATGAAGAGAACCGGCAGCAGCCGCCCGCCGAAGATCGTGCGCCTTTCCATCGGCGAGCGGCTCAACCCTCAGGTGGTGGCGAGCGCCGTTCCTTTCATCCGGCCGAGCGCTGGAACGCGGCCAGCACCTTGTTGCCACGAGAGACGGCTCGAGTGAGCGCACCTTTGGCGTTGAACCCGCCTTGCAGTTCCTTCTCCCATTCTTCCTCGATGATGACCCGGATCTCGGGCATGTTGCCGAGGCGAATGCCTTTCGAATTCTCGGTCACCGGCTTTCGTTCGAGTTGCTCGACCGGAAGCTTCGTGCCCGGATTCTTAGCGTAATAACCTTCCTTGTCCAGGAGATCGGAGCCGGCGAGGGTGACCGGCACATAGCCCGTGGCGGACGCCCAATCGGCGTCCTGGCGCGGTTGGCCGAGGAAGCTCAGGAACTCGGCCGCGCCCTTGTACTCCGCCTTGGTGCG
>JBOHMK010000235.1:0-2568 GCA_050730115.1 Acetobacteraceae bacterium | reverse complement strand
GCCTTCACCCGCACCGAGCGGCGCACCCTGCGCAAGAGTGACGGCACCGCCGTCATCAATGGCCGCCGCTTTGAAGTGCCGAACCAGTATCGCCACCTTCCCGTGCTGGAGGTCCGCTTCGCCGCCTGGGATCTTGGCCAGGTCCATCTCGCCGATCCACACACCGGCACGGTGCTCTGCCGGTTGTTCCCCCAGGACAAGGCCCGCAACGCCAGCGGCCTGCGCCGGAGCCTCCAGCCGATCTCGGCCGAGCCGGTCACGCCGGCATCACCGCCGGCACGCGGCATCGGCCCGCTGCTGGAGCGAATGCTCGACCGCCAGGCCGCCACTGGATTGCCGCCCGCCTACCTCCCCAAGGACGAAGGAGACGACGCGTGAACCACAAGCTGCTCGCGCTGTACGGCCTCAAGTGGAACCCGTTCACTCCCGCCGTGCCCACCGAGGCGCTGCATGTTACCACCCGCCTGGAATCGTTCTGCTGGCGGGTCCAGCAACTCACCGGCGACGGCGGCTTTGCCCTGGTCACCGGCGCGCCCGGTTCCGGCAAGTCCGCCGCCTTGCGCATCCTGAGCGCATCACTGGCGACACAGCGTGACGTGACGGTCGGCGTGATCAGTCGGCCGCAGGCCAATATCGCCGACTTCTATCGCGAGATGGGCGACCTCTTCGGCGTCGAACTGCGCCCGCATAACCGCTGGGGCGGCGCCAAGATCCTGCGCCAGCGCTGGCAGGCGCACATCCAAAGCACCCTGTCCAGGCCAGTGCTGGTAGTCGATGAAGCACAGGAGATGCAGTCCGCGGTGCTCGCCGAACTCCGACTGCTGGCCTCCGCCGACCTCGATTCCCACATCCTGCTCACGATCGTGCTCGCCGGTGACGGACGGCTCGCCGAACGTCTGCGCTCCGATGAGTTTCTCCCCCTGGCCAGCCGCATGCGGGTGCGTCTGGCGATCGAACGCGCAACGCCGCAGGACCTCCAGGATTGCCTCCGGCACGCCCTGCAGCAGGCCGGCGTGCCGACCCTGATGACCCCGGAGGTGATCGCGACGATCTGCGATCATGCCCAGGGCAATCCGCGGACCCTGATGATCATGGCGGGCGACCTGCTTGAGGCCGCCGCCCAGCGCGAGGCCCGCCAGATCGACGAGACCCTGTTCTTCGAAACCTGCGCCGTGCCCCCGGCCAGCGAGTCCAAGGCAGCGATCCGGCGCCGGCGATGACCCAGCTTCCGGTCCAGCCGGCCTGGCGCCTCGCCGATCGCCTCGATCAGCAGCGCTGGCTCGTCGATCGGCTGTGGTCGGAAGAAGCCGTCGGCATCATCGGCGGCGAGCCCAAATGCTGCAAATCCTTCCTGGCTCTCGACCTGGCCGTCGCCGTCGCCGCCGGTAGCCCCTGTCTGCGCCGCTTCCCGGTGCCGCGCCCCGGTCGCGTCCTCCTCTACCCCGCCGAAGACGCGCTCCACACCGTCCGCCGCCGCCTCGACGGCATCTGCGCCGCGGCCGGCGTCAGTCTCGCCGAGCTCGACGTCCAGGTGATCACCGCGCCCAGCCTGCGCCTCGATCTCGAGGCCGACCGCAGCCGTCTCGATGAGACCGTCGCCCGGCTGAAGCCGCGCCTCCTAGTCCTCGACCCGTTCGTGCGCCTGCATCGCATCGACGAGAATGTCAGCGGCGAGGTCGCGCCACTGCTCGCCTATCTGCGCGATCTGCAGCGCCGCCACGCCATCGCCGTCGTGCTCGTCCACCATGCCAGAAAAGGGGCCGGCGCCGTCCGTGCCGGCCAGGCCTTGCGCGGCTCGTCGGAGTTCCACGCCTGGGGCGATTCCAACCTCTATCTCCGCCGCGACGGCGACGATCGCATCGTCCTGACCGTCGAGCATCGCGCCGCCGCCGCCATGCCCAGCGTCACCCTCGAACTCACCCAGCGCGACAACGCCCTTGCCCTCGAACCCGTCCAGCCGGATCGCCAGCCCGAGCCCAACGTCGAGCCAACTTCCGTCGATCAACGCATCACCGCAGCCCTCGCGGATGGCGAGCAACCGCGGCCGTTCTCAGAACTGCGCGCCTCCTGCCGCGTCCGCACCGCCACCCTCTATGACCGTCTCGCCGCCATGACCGCCGCCGGGATCATCGTCAAATCGACCGACGGTTACTGCCTCGCCGGTCGCTGACGCTCGCCGCCGACCATCAGGGCCGCACCATGTCGCGGCGATCCTTGCCAAGCGAAATCCGCCGAAACACGGCGGGGGCGCCGGCCACTTCCACTTCCCGCTTCCCACAATCCCTACAGAACCCGGGAAGCGGAAGCGGGAAGCACATCAATTTCCGTGTCCGCAAAACCATCAAACAGCATGATCGTGCTCACATCGCGCTCTACGGACTCTTCACCAGACGCGACACCCAATCGGAAACGGCGTCGCCGCTGCTCATGTCGGCTTGCACCAGCCCGTCGATCATGAAAGTCGGTGACACGTGAATACCGTTCTGGCGGGCATACTTGCAGTGCCATTTGATTTCGCGGTCCAGATCGGGAATCGAGAAGGCGTCGGCGAGTTCAATAGCACTATAG
>JBOHMK010000234.1:0-1626 GCA_050730115.1 Acetobacteraceae bacterium | reverse complement strand
GACGATAGAGTGCCAGCAGCGCCACCAGCTTGAAGACGAAGAGCCCGAGCGAGGGCAGCATGAAGAGCAGGATCGGGAACTCGATCCGCATCGGGGCGACAATCAGCCCGACCGACCAGACGAGCCCCATCAGCAGGAAGACGAGGCCGAGCCCGTCACCGACCCAGGGCAGCCAACCGGTAAGGAAATGCCAGCGCTGGCCGAGAGTGAGCCGGCGGTCAAAGGGCGAGAGCAGTGCCCGCCAATGCGCGCGCATGATGCGCATCGCGCCGTACGCCCAGCGGCAGCG
The DNA here is from genome assembly GCA_050730115.1 of Acetobacteraceae bacterium. GTDB lineage: Bacteria > Pseudomonadota > Alphaproteobacteria > Acetobacterales > Acetobacteraceae > JAKAWQ01. The sequence goes on along the minus strand of JBOHMK010000234.1, from coordinate 1,337 downwards.
CTGCCGGCGATAGGCGGCGAAATCGTCCGGCATCAGGCCGCGGCCGAAGCTTTCTTCCGCGTAGACGGCTTGCCAGCCGGCTTGCATCAGGCTGAGCCCAAGCTCGGAATCCTCGGTGATGCACCATTCCGCCCAGCCGCCCGCATCGGCGATCGCGGATTTGCGGATCAAGGTCATGGTGCCGTGCTGGATGATGGCGTTGCGCTCGTTCCGGGTCACCATGCCGAGGTGGAAGAACCCGGCATATTCCCAGAACATCAATCGCTTGAAGAGCGACCCTTGACGATCCCGATAGTCTTGCGGGGACTGGGTGAAGCCGACCTGCGGATCCTCGAAGGCCGGGACCATGGCGCGGAGCCAGCCGGGCGCGACCACGTAATCGGAATCGAGGATGCCGATGATCGCGGCGTCGGGTGCGGTCTCCCTGAGGGCGAAGTTGAGGGCACCCGCCTTGAAGCCGGGCCAGCGCCCGAGATGAAAGAAATGGAAATTGGGGCCGAGCCGCGCGCAATGCTCGGCGACAGGCTCCCAAAGTGCGGGATCGTCGGTGTTGTTATCGATCACCAGCACTTCGAAGTCAGGGTAGTCGAGGCGGGCGAGCGCATCGAGCGTCTGGCGCACCATCTGCGGCGGCTCGTTGCAGATCGGCACATGCAGGGAAACTTTGGGGAGCGGGTGGCCGGCGGGCGCTGGATGCGGCCGGTAGCGGCGGCGGAATCCGGGCGAGTAGAGCGTTTCTGCGATCGCGAAGCTATCGGCGAGCACCAGGAACAAGAGCAGCGCCTGGCCGGCGATCAAGGTGATCCAGACCGCGGCGGCAGACGCCGAAAGGTATTTTGTTGCCATCGCCTGGATCACGGCTGCGAGCGTCGCTGCCAGCAACTGCGAGGTGGCGGCAATCAGGACCTTGCCGGGCCAGCGCAAATCCGGCCGCCGCCAGAGCAAGAGCCCGGCGAAAAGCGCCCCCGAGAGAATCGCCCCGGCCGCCCAGCGCGGCCAGTCCGGATGCTCCCACACCGGGCCGGCCAGCGACCATTTCGCGTGCCGAGCGAGGGTGAACATGCCCCAGTAGCCGGCGGCACGGCCTTCGAAACTGGTCTTCCAGGGTTGGTCGAACGCTTCCATCACGTAATAGGTCCAATGCTGGCTGTCGGCATAGGCGAGGAAGCGCCGCAGGAACATCGATTCATTGGCAGTCGATGCCACGTCTTCCCTGCGAGCACGACCATCGCTGGGCAAGCCCACTTCCGCGATCACGCTGGGTTTGTTTGGGTAATCTTTTTGCAGGTCGCGCATGCGTTGTGCGATGTAATCCACGGCTACATCCACGTTCACAC
>JBOHMK010000233.1:0-2832 GCA_050730115.1 Acetobacteraceae bacterium | reverse complement strand
TTCACGAAGCGGCCGAAATGGCACCGATCACGCCCTTTCTTGCTTATGCACCGGCGGGAGCGGAGGCGCACTTCGCGGATCTCGTTACCCCTGGCACGCAACTGGTACTGGCCGACGGCGAGGCCATCGCCGAGCCGGGCATTGCCGGCATCGGGCGCGGTCTTTTCCAGGCGACGCGGAGCCTCTTTCGAAGCGGCTACGGCGCCATTTCATTGGTCAGCGCCGACGCGCCCACATTGCCGGTGGTGACACTGGCGGAGGCGGCGCACCGACTGGCGAGGCCTGGAGAGCGGATGGTGCTCGGTCCGGCGGCGGATGGCGGGTACTACCTGATCGGCCTGAAGGCGCTCTATCCGCGGCTCTTTGAGGAGATCTCCTGGAGCAGTGAAACGGTCGCCGAGGAGACGGTCGCGCGGGCGAGAGAAATCGGGCTCGAGGTGGTCCTGTTGCACTCGTGGTATGATGTCGATGATGAGGCAACACTCGGACGGCTCTGTTCGGCGCTCGATCGGGATGCCGAGCAGGCACCGGCAACGAAAGCCGCTCTCGCCCGCCTTGGCCTCATCGGCGCTGTGATGGAATGAGGCCGGCAGGCCAGATCTCAGTTCTGGTGCTGGTTCTGATCGCAATCGGGCTGATCGGGCTCGACATCGCCGCCCTCGGCCTGCATGTGCGGGGCCAACTGGGGATCGGCTCCGACGAGCGTCTTCACCTGTTCGTCGGACTGATGATGCTGGAGATGGCTCTGTACGGCGGTGCGGTTGCGATCGTGCTCCGCATCGCTCTGCCGCCGCGCACCTTGTTCATCATTCTGGTAGCGGCGGTGTTGATGCGCGGGCTTCTGCTGCTCAGTCCGCCGTTCCTTTCGACCGACCTTTATCGCTATGTCTGGGACGGAATGGTGCAGAACGAAGGCATCAACCCTTATCGCTTCCGCCCGGACGCGCCGGCACTCAGGTTTCTCAGGGAGCCGACGATCTATCCGGGCATCAACCGCAAATCGACGGCGCGGACCATCTATCTGCCGTTCGCCGAGGCGGTGTACGCACTCACGGCGCGCATCAGCCCGACGCTGATCGGAATGAAGGCGGCGATGACGCTGTTCGATCTGGCCGGGATCGTGGCGCTCCTGTTGCTGTTGAGAAAAGCACGGCTTCCGGCCACCCGTATTCTCATCTATGCTTGGCAACCTTTGCCGATCTGGGAGTTTGCGGGCAACGGCCACGTCGATGCGATCGTTGTCGGCAGCGTGGCGTGGGCGTTGCTGTTCGCGACTGCCGCAAGGCCGGCGCTGTCGGCCGCATCGTTCGCGGCCTCGGTGCTCGCCAAATTGCTGCCAGCCGTGCTGATGCCGGCGCTCTGGCGACCACGCGGATGGCGTTTCCCGGCGGTGGCGCTGGCGATTGTCGCCGCCTTCTATGCATCTTACGCGAGCGCCGGCTGGCAGGTGCTCGGCTTTCTGCCAGGTTATGTGCGCCAGGAGGGGATCGCGAGCGGGCATGGCATCTTCACCCTCGAGATCCTGGAACGGCTGGTCCGGCTGCCGCCGGCGGCGGGCCGGGTCTATCTTGCGATCGCGGCAATCACGCTGACCGTGCTCGGACTGGTCATCTGGCGGCGTGAACTTCCGTTGTCTGAGGGCGAGCGGGCACGCGAGATCGCCGCCTCCGCGCTGGTGCTGGCAGTTGCGCTGATGCTGGTGCTGACGCCGCATTATCCCTGGTATTTCGCGTGGCTCCTGGTGCCGCTTTGCATCGTTCCCTCGCCCTCCGCGCTCTACCTTGCGGCCGCGAGCTTTCTGCTCTATCTCGACCCGATCCGCACTCATCCGCTCTGGCCGGCGTTGATCTATGGCCCGTTCGTCACGCTCGCCGCGATCGAACTTTTTTGGCGGTGGCGGCATCGCGAGGCGCGCCCGCACGTGAGCCCGGCATGGCCGTTGAGGGAATCGCGGGGCGATCCGCCAGTGTCATGAGATTTATGGACAGAACAAAGCGAGAGCGTGATGTCACGAAGCCATTTTGCCCGCGGAGTGTGATCGGGTGAGCACGACGGCCGTCGATCCGCGGCGCTATTTCGAAAGTGTGGCCGAAGGGCGCGGCGCGCGTTCGGAAGCGCTGCCGGTCTGCCTCTATCTCGAGGTCACCAACCGCTGCAACCTGCTCTGCGAGACCTGCCCGCGTACCTTCGAGGCGCTCGAGCCGCCGGCCGACATGAGCTATGAGTTGTTCCGTCGAATCATCGACCAGGTGCCACGATTGCAGCGCGCGGTGTTGCACGGAGTGGGCGAGCCGATGCTGGTTGGCGATTTGCCGCGCATGATCGGGACACTCAAGGAGCGCGGCGTTTATGTGCTCTTCAACACCAACGGCACTCTGCTTTCTCCGCGACAGCGGGAATGGCTGATCGGAAGCGGGCTCGATGAGCTCAGGATCTCGCTCGATGCCGCTGATCCGGTAAGTTTCCGCAAGGTCCGCGGTCGGGATTTCTTTCGCCGCATCGTGCGCAACGTCGCCGCATTCGTAGATTTCCAGAAGCGTTCGGGCGCGGTCACGCCTGCCGTTTCCCTATGGCTCACCGGGCTTCGCGAGACCATCGCCGAGTTGCCACGGTTGGTCGAGCTTGCGGCGACGATGGGAGTGCGGGAGGTCTATCTGCAGCGGCTGGTTTTCGATGAAACCGGGCGGGGGCTGGCGACGCCCGATCAGGCGCTGTTCGACCGGCTGCGGAGCGAGGATGAGGCGGCGATCGTCAGCGCTCAGGAATTGGCAGCGAAGCTCGGAGTGCGGCTCGATGCATCCGGCGCAACCGAGCCCGGCCTCAGCCTGAAGC
>JBOHMK010000232.1:0-2790 GCA_050730115.1 Acetobacteraceae bacterium | reverse complement strand
GCGGAACGAGCCGGCACGACGCGGGGCTGCTCGCGGGCGGGCCCCAGGTGATCATCACCGACCTCGCCGAGCTCGGCTTCGATCCCAAGACCAGGCGCATGCGCATCGAGGCGCTGCATCCCGGCGTCGCCGTCGCCTCCGTACAGGCAAATACCGGGTTCACCCTCGACGTCGCGCCCGACCTCCGCGTGACCGAAGACCCGAAACCGGCGGAACTCGCCACCCTCCGCGAGCTCGATCCCGACCGGCTCTACATCGCCTGATTTTTCAGGAAGCCCCGAAAGCCCGCGCACGCCGGAAGGAACGCCATGAGTGCCCAGATCGGGATCGCGATGCGCAACTTCACGCGCTATCCGGAGCTTCCGGATGCGCGCGCGCTGGTGGAGTACGGGGTCTGGGTAGAACAGCTCGGCTTCGAGTCGCTCTGGGTCTGGGACCACATCCTCCTCGGCACCGATCCGCACTTCCCGATCGTCGATTCGCTGACGATGCTGACCGCGGTTGCCGCCCGCACCAGCCGTATCCGCCTCGGTACCGGGATCCTGGTTTTGCCGCTACGCAATCCGCTGCTGCTCGCCAAGCAGCTCTCGACACTCGATCTTCTCGCCGAAGGGCGGCTCATCCTCGGCATGGCGTCCGGCTGGTACAAGCGCGAGTTCGACGCCGTCGGCGTGCCCTTCGAGCAGCGCGGGAAGATCATGGACCGCAACCTCGAGATCATGACGCGGCTATGGACCGAGCCCGCGGTCAGCGCCGAAATACCGCCGTACAACATGCGGCAGGCGGTGATGTTTCCGAAGCCCGCATCGAGGCCGCGCCCGACCATTCTGATCGGCGGCTACGTCGATGCGGTACTGAAGCGCGCCGGCCAAAGAGGTGACGGCTGGCTCACGTATTTCTACACTCCCGAGAGCTTCACCCGGTCGTGGCAGAAGGTCTCGGCGTTCGCGAAAGCAGCCGGGAAGGACCCGGCGGCGCTGCAGAACGGCAATCAGCTTCCGATCATGATCGGGCCGAGCCGGGAAGCCGTTCAGGAAAAAATGATGGAATGGCTGACGACGGAGTGGGACTACGCATCCTGGAGCGAATCGACGACCGCGAGTGCGGTCATGGGGACGCCGGCCGAGTGCATTGCGCAACTGCGCGCGCACGAGGAGGTCGGCATCCAGCGGATCGTGCTGGTGCCGTACCGCTACGAGCGCGCGCAGATCGAGATCATCGCGCGCGAGATCCTGCCGCATTTTGCGCACCGATGACGGCGATCCTTGCCGCCGTGGAGCAGCGTTCGTGAGTCTCCGCATGATCGAGAACAGCCGGGCGAAATCGCCTGGTCCGTACCGGCTGCATGAGGTGCTCTCGCACCTCGGAGCCGACACCGCGTTTCGCCTGATCTCGGCCTGCCCGCGTTATGCGCCGACCCCGCTCCGCTCGCTTGATCGCGCGGCGGCAACTGCCGGGGTTGGCACCATCTGGTACAAAGACGAATCGGGCCGATTCGGCATCGGCAGCTTCAAGGCGCTCGGCGGTGCCTACGCGGTGGCCCGCCTGTTGCAACGGCGGCTCTCGGCTGCGCTCGGGCGGGAGGTCTCGATCGCGGAGCTGGCCCATGGCGGGCTCGGAACGGTGACGCAAAAGATCACCTTGACCTGTGCGACCGACGGCAATCACGGCCGCTCGGTGGCGGCGGCAGCGGAAGTGTTTCACTGCCGGGCGGCGATTTTCCTGCATCGCGATGTCAGCATCGGGCGCGAGAGTGCGATCCGTGCGTTCGGCGCCGAGATCCTGCGGGTCGATGGCGACTATGACGTGTCGGTGCGCGCCGCGAGCCGGGCCGCGGAGGAGAATGGCTGGGAGATCGTTTCCGATACCTCCTGGCCGGGCTACCGGGACGTGCCGCGCGATGTGATGCAGGGCTACACGGTGATGCTGATCGAAACGCTGCAGCAACTGGCGGCAGTGCGGGCGGCGCCGCTCACGCATGTCTTCGTGCAGGGCGGCGTCGGCGGGCTGGCGGCGGCGGTCACGGCGCATCTCTGGGAGGCGGCCGGGAGCGAGGCGCCGATCGTTACCGTGGTCGAGCCGGAACGGGCGGATTGCCTGTTCCAGTCGGCGCTCAAGGGCCGGCCGGAGCGCGCCTCGGGCGATCTCTCGACGATCATGGCCGGCCTCTCGTGCGGTGAAGTCTCGATCGAGGCCTGGCGAATTTTGGAGAATGGCGCGCGCTTCTTCATCACCATCGACGACGCGCCGGCGATCGCGGCGATGCGGCTGCTGGCGCATCGTGGAGCGGCAGCGTTGCCGATCGTCGCTGGCGAGTCGGCAACTGCGGGGCTCGCGGCGCTGCTCGAAGTATCGAAAGATCCGAAGCTCCGCCAAGAGCTTGCGCTTGACGCCGGCGCCAATGTGCTGCTGATCGGCAGCGAAGGAGCGACGGATCCTGTGCTCTACCGTGAACTGGTGGGCGAGCCGGCTCAGGCTTGAGCCGGCATCGGCGGCGACAACGGAGGGCAGCATGGAGTTTCCACGGTGAGCGAGGTGGCCGCACCCGAGAAGAAACCGCGGATTGCCGTGATCGGGGGCACGGGCGCACTCGGCTCGGGCTTGGCGCGCCGGTGGGCCGAAGCGGGCTATGCCGTTGTCATCGGCTCGCGGGAGGCCGCCAAGGCCCGGGCGGCAGCGGCGGCGATTGCGCCTGCCGCCGGGCTTCCACCGGTCGAGGGCATGGCGCAGGCCGAGGCGGCTGCCGCGGCCGAGGTGATCGTGCTCACCGTTCCGTACGCTGCTCATGCC